>JALGTY010000363.1 GCA_029821145.1 Candidatus Zipacnadia bacterium | reverse complement strand
TTCATTCTGAGCATAATCACTGATACCCATAATTAGCTCGTCGCCGTCCTCCCTCACCCACACATGCTCTTCGTGGTAGAAACGTTCACTCATCGTTAGTACAACCTCCCAGTAGTATTTCGGTAGCTAAGACTCTGACCCGCTCCCGGAAAAAGGGCGCAAGAGCCGAGCAATGCCTCGCTGGCTTAGCCAGCGGCCCATAGTATACATTGCTGGCATTTGTTGTGCAACTGCCCGGCTTAATTCCTCCGGGCATCAGGGTTTGACCAGCCAGGCAGATTACTCCTGCTGGACTGAGGGTAGATACACTCTATACTGCTGCGCGAGCCGCACGGGCGATTTCCCGAATATGCCCCGGGGTGGTGCCACAGCAACCTCCCACCAATCGCACACCACAGGCAATAAGCTGCGCCGCAAGTTGCCCTGACTCCTGAGGAGTGCCGCGAAAGACGGCCTCACCGTCAACAAGCTGGGGCTGACCGGCATTGGCCTGGGCCATCAGAGGCAGGTCCACCGCCTGCCGCATCTCGCGGACTGCGACCATCAAGCCCTCCAGGTCCCCGCAATTGGCCCCGATGATATCCACTCCCTCGGCAGCAAGCTGGCGGGCCGCCTCGGCACCACCTACCCCCATCATTGTCCTACCATTGGCCATTGAGAACGACACTGTAGCCGCAATGACGATATTCGGATCCACCTCCCGCACTGCCGCAATCGCAGCCTGCAGCTCGCCGATATCCTCGAAGGTCTCCAGTAGCGCAAAATCAACCATTCCCGTTGCCAACATAACCTCGAACTGCTGGCGATAGATAGCTACAGCTTCCGGCCGGCTCAGTTCGCCGAGCGGCTCAAGGAGCTGGCCAGTCGGGCCGGCACCGGCAGCCACATAAGCGTCCTGCCCCACTGTCTCCCGCAGTATGTGGACAGCAGCCGTCTGAATCCGGGCAGCCTGTTCCGCAAGGCCAGCACGCCTGAGCATACCCAGATTGGCCGCGAAAGTATTGGTCTGGAAGACTTCTGCCCCTGCCTGCTGATATTCATAGTGGATTTCCGCAACCACCTCAGGATGAGTTAGGTTGACCTCACCGGTGTTGCGATAACTAATCCCCTTGGCCGTAAGCATAGTGCCCATCGCGCCCTCGCAGACCAACACGCGCTCGTCCATCTGTTGAAACATCTGTTTGCCGTTGGCCATATAACTCACCTCAATATGATACCAGGTGCTGCTTCCTTATCAGCAGCGCTTAGACCTGTCGTCTGCGCCGCCGACGGACTATGAACCAGATTAGCAGCAGGACGGGCAGCCAGATCACCACGCCATCAACCACGATATAGATCAAGGCGGTCAATATGCCCTGCAGCATACCAACCAGCACCCGATAGGCACTGCGCACGTGATAGAGTATGTCATAAGGACCACTGGGCCCGACTACCGCCGGCCCCTTCTCGTAGAGACTGACCTGGATGGTTGAAAAGCTAACCCGGTCTTTGAGGTAGCGAAGCCGGCCCTGGGTCTGCTCGATCTGTTCGCGCCGAGTGGCCAGCTCCCGTTCAATCTCCAGCAGCTCGCTCAACTTCCCCCGGCGCTTGAGCATGTCCAACAGTCGTTCTTCGGCCAGATTGAGCGTGTGCAGTCGCGCCTGCAGGTCAATGAACTCCTCAGTGACATCCTGGGAGGTGATGCTCTCATGCTCGACCTTACCTAATTGCCGAATCTGCGCGACGACTTCGCTGAAGCGGCTGGCAGGAACGCGTATCTTTATGTCAACATACCGTTCGCCAGCTTCGCCGACGTGCGTGGTGCTGTCCGCCAGGAATCCTCCTGCTTCTTCAGACAGCTTTACGACCTTCTGGCGGGCAGCTTCGGCATCCTCTGTCTTCATCGTCAGATCAGCGTTGTAAATGATCTGGCGCACAACGACTGCCGCTGCCGCCTGGCTGGTAAGCACCCGCGACAACTGCGGTGCTTCGGCGGCCTCTTCGCCGCCGGCTTTGTCATACTCGGCTTCATAGGCCACCTCCGGCGCACGTGGAGAGGCAGGGGACCCAGCCATTCGGTAGGCCTTTTCCCTTGCACGACCACACCCAGGCATTACAACCACGCCGATAACCGCCAATGCCCCGATACCGGCAAGCGTCCATAGCACGATCTTAGTTACACGGTGCAATCTCACCACCTCCTGATTGACCCATTGTACCTCGGACTATTTATCGCAACCGGATGTTAGACGGCCACGCCGGGTTGACTGTTCCCACCTTCGGCAAATTCCCGTGACAAAGCAGCTACCTAATCCCCAGGTTCGTCAGCAAAGCCACAGGTCCTTCCGCGAATTCTGCGCACCTGGCCTGTGCCTGCCGCTTTCAAGCAACCGCTTGCACTTCAGGGAGGTCAACTGTGCCGTGCCGCGAAAGTTACCTCGAATGCTGCTACCCGACTAACTGCTGGGAGGAATCGCGATGAACATTTTTTGGATTGTCCTTGATTCGCTGCGGCGCGATCACGTCGGCGCATACGGCTCAGAGGTTTGCCAGACGCCGCACCTGGACGCCTTCGCCGAAGATGCGATTCTGTTTGATAATGCCTATCCGGAGGCACTGCCGACCATTCCGGTGCGCACGGCTCTGAACACCGGGTGCCGCACGCTGCACAGCCGGCCCTGGCAGCCGTTGAGCAACGAAGATGTTACTGGCTCGGAAATTCTGGGCCACCACGGCTACACCAGTGCAATGATCACCGACGTTTATCACATGGCCAAGCCCGATATGAACTTTCATCGGGGCTTCGATTCGTTCCAGTTCATCCGCGGCCAGGAGGGCGACTGCTTTGAGCTGGTGCCCCACGACAAAGACCTCGACAAATATGTTCACCCCCAGCAGTCGGCTCGCAAGAGAAAAGTGATTGACAACTTCCTACGCAACACCCAGCACTGGCAGTCCGAAGCGGATACCTTCCCGGCTCAGGTCTTTCAGGAAGCGGCCCGGATGGCCCGGGGACTGCAGGATGAAGACAAGCTGTTCTTCTGGGTTGACTCTTTCGACCCTCACGAGCCGTGGAATCCGCCAGCGCCGTATGATGCGATGTACACTGACCCCGACTACGACGGCAAACGCCTGATTGACGCCAACTACTCAACGGTAGACTATATGAGCGCCGAAGAGCTGGCCTATATCCGGGGTATGTATGCCGGCGAAGTGACGCTGGTGGATCGCTGGTTTGGTCATTTCATTGACACGCTGCGCGAAACTGGCCTGCTGGATCGCTCTGTGGTGATCGTCCTGGCCGACCACGGCCATCCCCACGGCGACCACGGCACCATTATGAAGTCGGCTGCCAATATGTATAACGAGCTGCTACGCATACCG
>JALGTY010000362.1 GCA_029821145.1 Candidatus Zipacnadia bacterium | reverse complement strand
CGGGCCCCTGTAACCATACCGGCCCTTGGCAACTCAGCGCAGCGCCCACAGGAACTCTTATTGTATCACGCTGCCCACCGCTCTACAAGCATTCTTGGCCTGCTTACGGCTGATCTAACCGCTGAATTCTTAGCCAAGTCTGTAACTGCTTAGCTTGCCCTCACGCACACCCACTCCTCTGAAGTGGGTGCCCGACTGTCTTCAGTTGGTGCGCCACAGCCTAGAACCACAAGGTGAGTAGTTACGCGGAATCTGGAACTGCTCACCTTGTGGCTTGGAGATAAATCATGTGGCCTTCCCGGAGCTCTGCTAAGTACTGCAATATCGAAGCCGAATCCTGCCTCAACCATGCTCCATGGCTGAAATTATTTCTCGCGTTCTGGTCTAATCAGGCTCGCCAGGGCCGCTCGCTGTTCTTCCGGCAACGCCCGCAGTGCCTTTGCCAGTTTCACGGTCTCAGGGCCAAGCTTCTCCTCTGGCTGTGCCTTGCGGCGGGTCATTGCCTTTACAAGTCGCCCGTTGCGCACCTTCGCATAAACACGGGTAGTCTCGGGCTTGCTATGGCCAAGGGCGTCCTGGACCAGCGCCAGGTCCCCGGTGTCCTCAAGGAGATCAGTAGCGAACGTATGGCGCAAGGCATGCGTTGCCTTTACGTGCCGCCAATTCACGTAGGTAGCTGCCAGCCAGGGGCTTACCCTTCAGGGTAGTGAAGACATGCTTAGAGCGCCCAAGGCCCAAGTCACGCTTCTTATCAAGCCATGCCGCCAGCAGGCGATCTGCCTCCTCGCTCAAGTACACGTTGCGCTGTTTGCGCTTGCCGTTCTTGCCGGCTTTGGTCGCAATGAGCGCCAACTGTGTAACCGGCCTGCCCTCTACCTCTATCTGCCGAATATCTTTGGTCTGCAGCCCGATAACCTCACAAGTGCGCAGACCGGCGTCGTGCATAAGCGTGAACAGCGCCGCATTGCGAAGCCCCGTCGGAGCCTTCACATTGAATTGTCCGATAAACGCCTGCCATTCGCTGCTTGTCATAACGTCCGGCAGCCTGTCTGTCATTTTCGCCCTTTTCCCTGCTATACTTACGATAGTAGCCAGTATCGTAAGTATATATTGCGTCAAATGGCTCGTCAAGCCTTTTTGTGCTGTTTTCGTAATTATTTCGCTAATTGCTAGGCCGATGAGCAGCGCAGAAATATTGAGCCCAGAGTCGGGCTGGAAGCTGAGTGGGTAGCCGCCCCTCGGAACGGCAACGGCGCCCTCACCCCCGGCCCCTCTCCCGCGGGGAGAGGGGAGAATGGCAACGGCGCCCTCACCCCCGGCCCCTCTCCCGCGGGGAGAGGGGAGAACGGCCGCAGCGGCGAAGTGGAAGAGAAGGAGGCGAACACGGCCTAAGCGGCGAAGTGGGGAAGAAGGAGGTGGACACGACCTATGACTAACAGGTCGTACGCAGTGATGCGAATCACGGAGGGGACGAAATCCTGCTCATTTCAAGGCAGGCGTCGTCCAAAAGACGCGGAGGGCGTACAGAATGCGAAGCAACGGAGGTGAATGGTTATGAACCGATGCAGGGATGGATGGCCGTCGGTAGTGCTGGTAGCGTGCCTGGCTGTGATCGCAGCGGGCATGGCTGTCGCGCAGCCTAGGAGATCCACTGTGCCCGTGGGCAGGCCAACTATACTCGCGCCACAGAGGATTGACCTCAGCAAGCTGGTTATTCCCAGTATCGTAAGCGAAAGCAACCTGGAGGAGTCTTTGCTTTGGGGCCGGCCGGAAGCGGTGTTCGGGACCAGAGGAGTTGTAACCGAGGATAAGATCCCGCGAGGCGTACGGCTCCTCCGCGGGCAGGATCTCACGAGAAGCCCAGACCTCGTTGTGCGGGCTACTGACCGTTCGGTGAAAGATATGGCACCGGCGGAGACGGTGGTGAAGGTGCACAACAAGAGCGTGGTCGTGAAGCCGGGCATTGATGTCCTCAAGGACCCTGGGATCGTCAAACTACTCAATGTGTATGTCAACGTCAAGTACATCGTGGCCGTGGCCCACGGCAGATATAACCTGTACTTCAAGTACAGCATCGGGGACGTCAACAAGGTCAAGCTGCCGTTGCGGTTCATGTTGACATCGGAGGGCCCGGTCGCAGGCCACCTCGCCTACCTCCCCTACGTACACCAGGAAGGCGCAGCCAAGAACCTCAGTGGCTACATATACATACTAACTTGCGGAAGCAACATGCCGTTCGCGTGCGACTCCACCAGCATCGGTGTGAAGGTTCTCGATGCTGATAACCAAGAGTTGGGAGCCTTCACGAAGCCGATGACCTACCGGTTCACTAAGCGCTACGTTGACATCACGCGCAACGACATCAAGAACTACATGGCCCAACCTGGCGTAGCAAAGACCTCAGTGCCCGTGCCGGCCTCCGGAGGCGTGGGTTCCGTCGTGTTCCAGGACTATCTCTATCTGATGGAGCCGATGTTGCTATTGGTGAAGACGAACCAGGGCAACTATGCCAAGGCGCTGCTGGACACCGAAGCGGCGGCAGGGGGCCGCAAGCACATAGCCATCTGGGACGCGCGCTGCTATGCCAAGAACCAGGCTACCTTCAACTCTACGCCGGGCATGTCGGATTCGGCTGATTCCAATACCGAGTACATGCGCCTGTTCGGAAGAGGAGGCTATCTCTTCTGGGCGGGCGGTTTCGACTTTGACAGAGACGGCCACAACCCGGAGGAAGGCCAGGGCGATCTGTTCAACGTCTGCGGCCCTGACAGCTCACCTGAGAGCCAGGTGCTGATAGGCAGCGGCTCATATACGGTGGCCTACTAGAAAGGAGATGGCATCATGAACAAGCGTAAGATACTGCGGAGCGCACCCGCTTTGATGTGCGTAGCATTGACCGTCGTGGCCGCTCTGGTGGGGACCGGGCTAACGAGCCCGGCTTATGGCCAGATAGCCGGCCTGGAGCAGTTCCTGGTGGTGCCGAACACCATGGTACTGCCGCCCATCAAAACGCCCCTGCAAGTCCAGCGCATGCACGAAGTGCCCGTCGCGGGGAGGCTGCTTGGCGTACCAACCGTCAAATACAGCTACGGCGAGTTCCTGCTGCTGAGGCGTGAGACCCTGGAAAGTTTCACGCCTGGGGGCACGACTGTCGTCGAGACCCCGTCCGACGAATACCACTCAGACGTTGACCCGATTGACTTACAGTTCAACAACCAGCAGTTCTGGCATGTCAACAGGCTGATGACGCCCGTGAAGGACCAGGGCAGCCGCGGCACCTGCCATGTAATGGCGGCTGTCGCGCTGATAGAGTCCTTACTAAAGAAGCGCAGCTTCACCCAGGGCGCCGCCGTGGTCATCAACGGCAAGACCAAGCGGATCTGGGAGGAGATTGACCTGTCCGAGCAGTGGCTGCAGTACCGGGTCAAGAAGAGAGCCCACGGCGGCGACAACAGCACGTGCGGCGACGGTGGCGACCCGCTCTACGACCTGGAGACGACGAAGATGTATGGCGGTGTGCCGGAAACCTTCTGGGCGTACAACGTGCAGCACTGGGCCAAGGACGGCCAGCATAATGACATGATCGCCGGTGCTCCCGCCAACGGGCCGTGGAACTGGAAGGTCATCGCTCAGACGAGGACCGGCAACCCGCCCTCGGCGGTGACCAAGTGCATCAACAGACGCGACAGCGATCCGACAGATCTCGAGGACTTCAAGGTCAAGGACCTCCACGACGGCGCCGGCCAGCAAGCCGGCATCAACTACATCAAGGACCAGGTCAAGAACAAGGGGCTGCCGTTAGTCGTATGCGTCCCCTGGCCCACCGGCCGCATGATTGCCAATGGCTGCGTCCTCTATGTGCCCGACGAGGCCAAGGACAAGACCGCGCAGCAGTTGTGGGACGATACCGAGTGGAGTGATAGCCAGCAGAAGAACGTGAGCAAGTGGTTCCGCGGCGGCCATGCTATCCTGCTGATGGGCGTTGGCAAGCCCGGCACCCCTGCCGCAGGTCTCTA
>JALGTY010000361.1 GCA_029821145.1 Candidatus Zipacnadia bacterium | reverse complement strand
GCCTGTATCCAATACTCCCAGGTGTTCGCCGTCCAATGCGACCACATGCACTACATCATCATCCCCGCCGCAACACAACACTGTCGCCTGGTCCAGAACCGTTGCCACGATAGCACGCACCGGTCGGCCCAGGTCCGTCGCCCACGTCTGCTCCCCATCAGGCCGGTAGCCACAGATGTATCCACTTCGGCACGCCGCGACGAGGCCCACTTCACCCGTCTGAGGAGTATCAAAGCCCACCAGGTCGGTCACAATGTCGCCCAGGCAACGCTCCCACAACAATTCGCCACCTACATCGGCGAACACTCGCAGGTTCTCAAGACGGTTGATACCACACGCGATCTGCGGCTGCTTGTCGTCGTGCCAGTACGGCAGGGCAAGCGCAGTAAGCTGCGAGGTCCAGCCGTGATTATGGAGCACGCTCTTCCTCGTACCACCGGCGTCTATCACGAAGACACTCGATCCCGCTCCCATCGTTTTCAACCCGCCGACGATTTCCTGACCTCCGTCCCCGTCAATATCCGCACAGGTCATGGTCTCGAAAATCCCGTGATCGGTGCGGAACTTCCAGAGCTGCTTCCCCGCCGAATCCAGCGCATACAGGTGCATGTTGGCGACACCGGCCACGATTTCCGGCGCTCCGTCACCATTTATGTCATCGGCCACCAGGGCACGGATTTTGGGACTGCCGAGCGTCCACCACTCCCAATACTGTATCTCAGGGTCAGGAGCATGCTCCCACATTACCGCAGCGGTCGCATCAAAGGCGCGAATTACGCAGTCATCGCCACCTGACACAACCTCTGCGTGACCATCGCCGTTGAGATCAGCACAGCACAGCGCTCTGACGGCGCTCTCAGCCTGATGCGTCCACTCCACCTCGCCGTCGGGGCTCACCATCAGTGTCCGCCCGTCGGCCAGCCCAATTCCGTAGCCGCCGCCATCCGGCAACGCACTGAGCGCCGTCACCCCAGCACTCATCTTCAGCTCCCACGCCTGCTTTCCGAACTCATGGCGTTCCGGGCGGACAGGCGCGCTTCTCACTGGCAACGTTCCGCCTGCCTGGACATCCAGCCCCGGTTGCGGGCTATCTACTGCTACCCTCACCGTCTCATCGCCGCACTCGACAACCAGGGCGCTCCCATCTGCGCCCAGACCGACCTGCGGCACATTCTCGTCTCCGCTCGTGACCAGCAGCGTCGCCATAGTATGCATCTCGCCCGCAGCCAAAGTCCTTTTCGCCCGCTGGTGCAGCATGTGCAGCGTCAGGTCTTCCACCCCGTACCGGAACTTGCGCCATGGCTCCTGCTCCGGATACGCAGCCGAGTTGATGCTGACATCCACATCCTCGACGAAGGCCTCATCGGCTCCCACGTTGGGCGTCTGCAAGACCACCGCCGGATACTTTTCCGTTGCGTCCATTCTGAACCTGGCATCGGTGCCCTCGATCTCCCACTCGCCAAACGCGCGCCAGTGACAGTCGAAGACATACTCACCGGCCTCTCTCGCGGTCATCTCATCAATGATGAGGAACCACTTGCGCCGCGACCACAGCACGTACCGTCGCCAGTCAACCCCGCAGTAGTTGCGCAGGCGCGTGGCTGTCCAGGAGTATTGCTCGCCCTCCTCGACCGCTTCCAATTCGGCAAAGGTCGGCGGGACCTGGCTTTCCCCATTGCGTGTGATAACCACCATGTTGTGGTCGGCGACGTTCGGGAAATGCAGCGAATCCTCAGTGACAATCAAGGGCCGCCCGCCAGCGCATATCTCGACGATCGAGTTGGCGTCATTGTACGAGTGGGAGCCGCCCCCGGTTCCCTCTAATTGCAGGTATTCGTCATCTGCCTCAAATCCCGGCCGGAAGGAGAGCAAGTCAAATGTCTTCTCATAGGGCACATTCGGCGGCTGAATCTTGTAGCGGTCGCCCAGTTGCGGCTCGTTGTCCGCCAACCCGTAGTACAGCGCATCAAGCGGGGCAACACTGATCCCCGTCATGTCATCCGGCACCACCGGCTCGATGCCGATGTCGAACTGGCGCGGGTGCAGGTGGAACTCCATGTCCGTTATCTCTGCCGGCAGTCGCTCCTCGCGTTGCCTTATCATGTACCGATAGCGCCCATCCTCATACCAGTACGCCGCCAGCCGTAGTACATCGGTCGCGTAGCTTCGCAGCGTCGAATCGCCCAGCACGGGGAAGTACCCGAGGTTGTCGCTACAGATGATCGCCCGGTCCGCCGCCAGCTTCAACATGCCGTTATCCAGAAACGCGTGGTTCCCTGACAGCAAGTCATACTGCGCCATCGTCGGCAGCGTCAATAACCAGCCATGATCGTGACAGTCGCAGATCGGTTTGTGATTCTCACCGTTCCACCGGTAGAAACCGTCTATCGTCTCAAGCCACGTGTCAGCATCGGGTAGTGCGTAGTGCCTCCGGAAATACAAAGCCCCCAGGTGCAGCCCGTAGAAAAGCAACGTCGAGTGGTTCTGCCGGGGCGGCATCGAGTCGGCGTGTTGCTGCACCCATTGGTTTCCAAAGCCCTCCTCCGAACGCAAAACCTGATAGGTATAGTTGACCAGAATCCGCCGCTCGTCCTCATCGAAAAGCCCCGACGCTTCCAGGTACTGCCACAAGCCCATGTGCCGGTGAAATGACAGGTGCACCTGGACTTCCTCCGTCTCCTCCGGTCGCTGCGTTGCCATCGCCAGAAAACCCTCGCGGAAAAGCTCTCCCAGGTGGGCATTGCCGCTACGATAGAAGTACCTCCCGTATTCGGATATGTCACGCGTTACCTCGGGAAGCATCTCCCACTGATCAGGCATGGGCGTTTCGGCCATTCTCGCTACGCGCTCTTGCTCGTCCTCTGTACCGCCGCCGTACGCTATCTGCATGAGGAAGGGCAATTGTGCCTCCGCCAGTTCCGCCACCTTCTCCTTCAGCGCACTGACTGCCGCCGTCGCACCGGCAGCATCGCTGCATCCCACGATCACCACATTCTTTCCCCGTCCCCAGGGATTACACAACGTTCTCAGCACGTACCCGCCAGGCCCGGGATACTGACGGTCCACCATGCACATCTGCGCCAGGTACAGCCGCTCGATATACGCATTGTCCGCCAGGCAACCGATGGCAATGATGTGCTGCATATCGCCCTCGGGCAGGGCGTCGGCCGGTACAATATCCAGCCGTTGCCCGCACTTCTGCTCTATGGCAGCCCTCAGTTCCTTTGCCAGGGGGCGGTACTTCGCGCCATCAACAACAATCACTGTCGCTGCCGCCGTCAAAGGAGTACCCGTGTTAAGCTCACGAGGCTGCAATTCGACTGAAGCGGGCATCAGCACATCTCCTTACGTTGAGGGCTTGTACCAATACGTCTATTG
>JALGTY010000360.1 GCA_029821145.1 Candidatus Zipacnadia bacterium | reverse complement strand
CTCAATGAGTGTGAAACCTTTCCTCATTACGACACCTCCTCTAAGTTAATTTCACTACCTAACAATGTTATACCCCACGCCTGCCGTTGTCAAGATTCTCTCGCCGGTCCTAGCGGAGCAGCGCTATTGCACAAACTCCAGCTCCGCCCAGACGCCGAGATGGTCGGACATGCCGCCATCAAAGGTGCCGCAGCGCAGCACACGGAAGTGCGGCGAGACCCAGAGGTAGTCAATGCGCCACAGCGGCAGATGCCTTCGGTAGGTGTAACCAAAGCCGCGGCCGCGTGCGGCGAAGACGTCAGTGGCCAGCGGCAAGAGCGGCTGCCACACAGAGGCGTGCGGCGGAGTGTTGAAATCGCCGGCGATGATAAACGGCCCCGGCTCTTGTTTCGCCCAGCGGGCGATGAAGGCGATCTGGTCGCGGCGCAACTGGGCCGTGCGGCGGAGGTATGAGCGTGGATGACGGGTGAGGCGATCGCGGCCCGGATATTTGTCGCCGACGACCAAATGCACATCAAGCAGGCTGATGTGGCGGTCGCCGAACTGCACCCGGGCCTGGTGAGCCGGCCGCCAGCCATCCGCCAGGAGCACGAGGCCGTCAGACAATACCTGCCGCGACGGGGCATTGGGCACACTATCCTGCGCGTCGGGGTCTAGCGGCGGCTGCCGGCGGATGAAAATCCGCTGTCCGCGAGTTCGCACACACTCGAAGCCCTCGAAGTACGGCAGAAAGTGTTTGTCAATTGCCTCCTGGGTCAGCACGATGTCGGCGCCGATTTCGTCCAGCGACATGCGGACGCGTTTGGCACTCCGCCAGCCGTTGTGCACATTCCAACGGAGGTGCCGAGGTGCGCCACTGCCAGCCCATCAAAACGACCAGCACGAAGGCCACGAGGACTGTTGCTACGAAACTCAGGAACCGTTCTCTGCAGATGAGGGTCACTAGGAGGGCCAGCACGGCCGGCACCAGCCAGAGGGCCTGCGGGGCATAGGTAAGGAAGACGGTGGCCCACCAGTTTTCGCCCGGCGAGAGCAGGCAAGACACAGTCACCCGGCGAGCGAACCGGCCCGCCGTACTTACACGTGCGCTCGGCTGCTGCTGTGGCTGCGAACGCGTCAACTCTTCGTGACGGTTTTCGTTGTTCATCCGTGATTATAGGGTCCCGGACATGTAGGGGCGCACGGCGTGCGCCCGCAAGCCGTTAATCAAGCTACACCAACAGGGCGCATGCCATGCGCCCCTACAACGACAACGGCATTGACAGGCTAGAACAGATGCCAACAAGCCGCGCCTGTTGACCGGAGGTAGAAGTGGACGTAGTAAAGAGCAGCCAAGCCGCCGAAGAAAATCGGGATCGCATACGGCAGGCGCGCTTGTGGGGCGGCGGTCTCTATGTCAATCGGAACGCGATGAAAGATACGCCCGTACAGGGACCCAACAAGGTTGAGGATGCTCTTGCGCAGATAGCCGCGCCACAAGGCAACTATGATCGCTATCACCCCGCCGGCCAGGGCAGTGGCAGCGATGGCGTAGAGCAGAAAGACGGGGCCCTGCAAGGCGCCGATCGCGGCCAGGAGCTTGCTGTCACCAGCGCCTAAGATCCGGCCCAGTATATTGCACAAGAACCATAGCCCCACACCCAGAGCGATACCCAGGACGCTACCCAGGAGCCCCTCCCAGCCGACCATGACGGTGTTGAGCACGACACCGACCAGCGCGCAGGGGGCGGTGAGGGCGTTGAAAATCTTGCCCCACCTGACATCGGTATAGACGGCAGCAGCCATCACCGCGAGGGTGAGGCCGATTGTGATCCATTGCAGTATATCCATCAGCCGCGCTGATTATATCAGTCATGACGCCGAACGGCAAACGGCGCTAGGAAATGCGGCAATAGGGGACCTGGTACATGAAAAAAAAGTAACTGCTCAGCTTGAGGTGTTAGAAGGGCGGACAGACAAGCCAGCATCTGGCGACCCGCCCGCAAAAGCTTATCCTGGAGGACAGGCATCCCTGCCTGTCCATGGCCTTGCTGTTTGGAGAGGCCTCGACAGACTGGGAAGCCTGTCGTCCAGGAACCTCAGAGGGAAGCGCGAGCTGCGCGCTGGGAAATGAGGCAAAGGGGCAACTGACACACAAAAAAGAGAGGCAAGTGATGCCTGCGAACAGGCCTTTGCCTCTCTATGATGCTATCCTGGTGTTTTGGGTGTAGTGGGAGGCTCAGGCCCCCAGATTCATGTCACCAGACTAGCACACGGCAAGTCGTTTCTTGCTCAGTAGTTTAGGGGAGGGCGGCATCAACGTCGGTTACAGTGCTGTTGACACCGGTGCCGAGCGCGGTCCAGGCCGTGATAGCCACGACTACGATCAGCGCCAGGAGCAAAGCGTACTCAACCGTGGTCAAACCCTCTTCATCTTTCCAATATGTCTTCATTTCTAATCCTCCTACCTCTCCATTTTTTGCGGCAACAGGACAGCTACGACAACGACGGTGCGGGTAGAGATTCAAGAGCCAAGGATCTCACTGCCGGCTTCGGTAATCACAGAGTTGACCTTGCTGCCCAAGGTGGTCCATGCTGTCAGAGCGACTCCTACAATCAGTGCCAGCAGCAGGGCGTACTCTACGGTTGCCAGCCCTTGTTCATCGTGCCAGTACCTGGTCAGCATGTCTGTCACCCCCTTGATGCCTTTGCCAGCCCTCTCTTCCCTTGCAGTTTCACTGTTAGTGGTCGGTTTGCGCGGGCCACCGATGTGTCAAGCGCGCTGCCCGCGATTAGCCCCCCAAGACTAAGTTATCAAACCGACCTTACGTTCGTGAACCGCTCTTGGCTGCCTATAGTATAGCCACACGGCTTCAACTTCACTTCAAACGCAATTCAAGATTGGCTCAAAGCTGCATTGAAACCCTTCGGGCCCCCACAGCCCCAGGGCCTCAAGGATTCTGTAACGGCTCTGTAAGAAGTGCTTTCTACATAAGCCCGGCGGCTTACAAGCATCCGGGCGTCTGCTTACTCTCTGCATTTTTCGTGCCGCCACCTTACAGCACCCAGCGTCCATCCGTGCATCGCCCCCGACAAGCAAAAGAGGCGCCCTTCGGGGGGAAAGAGGGCGCCTCTTCAAATAGAGTGATGTACCACACTACACAGGCAGGAGAGGTAGTGGACTGTCACTCTATTAGTTCCCACAACGCCTATTCCGCTGCCGATTGTGTTTTTCTAGTCCAAGAGCTGTCGGGCGTACAACATTGAGCTTTTCGCCGCCGGTGCCACCTTGCCTCTGGACAGGGTGTGCTTGACGGGCTGCAGCGTAATCCTGGCAGGCCCGGGTCCGGACACCTCGGCATCTACCAGCCACATCGCTCGCAACTCCTGCACCTGCAGTCCCCGCTCAGTGACGGCTACTATCGGCACGGTCAGCAGGCGCGGGTGGCGCGAGCTGTGTTGCTCAATGGTCTGGTCGCAGTAGGGCTTCTGTGCGGCCTGATAGAGACGCCCTGGATGTTGCTCGTCGCCCACCAGGGCCTGCCGCCAAGCCGCCAGACCGTCGGCGTTTGCTGCAGTTTCCGACCCGCGCGCGGCGATGATATTATCCGCCCTGAGTGTGAAGCGCTTGCTCGCAGGTTCCACAGACTTCTCACCGCGCAGCAGCTCCAGCAATACCTTTTCATCGCCGGCGCGCTCATTGGAAAATCTTATCCACCCAAAGCCCGCTTCGGACTCTGCGGCGTCAGAAGGATCTTCGAGATAAGTGCAGACGTAACTTTTCCCCATCTCCAGCGGCCCGCCGCCAATGACATAAATCGGATCAACGCTCGCCTCGACCGCCGGCCCCCACACAACCGTCTTGGCGGAAACCGACTCGCCGAGCCGTACCGGCAGCGTGCTCGAGGTACGAGTCCTTACGGTGACGGCCATACAGTCCGGACCAAGCTTGTCGAAGGGTGGGGATAGGGGAGTAGTGTCTTGAGGGTGATAAACGGTGATATCAGCTTGGGCGTCACAGGTGACTGTGGGGCCGGGCACTTCCTGCTGATTGGCTGCGATCAGGTCAAATGCTACCTGGCGAGCCGCGGCTTCATCGGGCAATTGCATTGCCGCTCCCAGCGCAGCCACTTCGGCTATAGCTTCTGCGTGCTGGTGACCAAAGTCCAGCGGGCGGGCAAAGGCGGCAAATATGCCAAACGTAACAAGACCGACCAGTGCCGCTGCGATAACGCCCAGGCTTGATGCCAGGCCCGCTGTCGAGTGCATAACTTGCTGCCTGGATGCGAATCTGTAACTCCTTGGTGTTTTCATGAGCCATCCTGGCGAGGGCGTTGCAAACCAGGTACTGTTCCCCCCAAGCGCCCCCTGATGCCAGGAGTACTACGCTCGGCATGCCCTCGAGAGATTCCCCCAAAAGTCTCGAGCTTC
>JALGTY010000359.1 GCA_029821145.1 Candidatus Zipacnadia bacterium | reverse complement strand
CGCAGTGGGCGAAGATATTTGTCGCCGCGATGCGCAAGCTCATCAAGCTCTTCGAGGCGGAAGGTGACGCCTCCGATGTCCGCAGTTGCCGCCTCATCTTCAACGAGTATGACCGCATTGACGAGGGGCCGGGCTTCACCAAGCAAGAGCGCCTTGAGCTGGCAAATCTCTTCCACCGCTTCGCCAATCTGATGCCATACGCGACACGCGAGGTGAAACCATCGGCAAGTCCGCACGGCAACAACTGGAACGCGACGGGTGCCTCCCATGCCGGCATGTACTTCACCCGCTATTACCCCGAGCTGCCGGTCGGCAAGGCTCTTCTGGACAACATGGACATCTACTATGAGCCGAACATGATCCATTGGAAGGTCAACGAGGACTGCCCCGGCTACGGCAACATTACGCTCATCGGCAACTATGACTGGGCGTTGAACCGGCCGGACTCGCGGTACTTTGACCTGGAGTGTCTGCGCAAGATGGCCGACTACGACATGCTGATTACCGACAATGCCGGCCGCGTCTCCGGCTTCGGCGATGCTAGCGGCCTCGGCGGCAAATACCTGGTCGCCGCATACCCGCTGGCTGCCTGGACCTACCAGGACGGCCGCTATCTGTGGTGGTGGGAACACCACGGCTTCGGGCCTACCCGCTACTGGGTGCCGCCCGAGATAATCGCCAGAGAGCGCCCTGATGATCTACTCGGCGTCAACAAGGCCCCGCTTGCCGAATGGATCTACAATCGCGGCAGCGGCGGACAAAATCGGCAGTTCCCCATCGCGGAGTGTTTCGATAAGGTTTCCTTCCGCAGCGGCTTTGAAGAGACCGACCAGTACATGTGCATCAGTGGTTTCGGTTACGGCTTCCACTCCCACGCCGACGCCAACTGCATAATCCGCTACTACGACACGGGCCAGGTGCGCCTCTACGACGACGGCTACATGATCCCCTCGCTTGCCGAGCACAATACCGTCACGATCCTGAAGGACGGCTGGGCCGGCAGGACGCCGGAGCTGTCAAGGGTCATCGCCGAGGCCGACTTTGACGATGTCGGCATCTTCTCATCGCGGCTCGACGGTTACAACGGTGTGTGGTGGGATCGGACCGTTATCTGGCCGAAGGGTCGCTACTTCCTGGTCGTAGATGATCTGCGCTGCATTGAGCCCGCACAGTACAGCTTCCAGTGCATCTGGCGCACGCTCGGAAACGCCAAACTCGATGGCCGGCATTGGACTTCCGACAAAGACCCCGGCCGCTTCAACCTCGTTGTCGCCTCGGATGCGGCACTATCCGAGAAAGAATCGGCAGGCACGTCGCTCAACTCCAAGCCCTTCCCGATGACCGACGCGCGTGCCCTGGTGCAGGCGGCGAAGGCCGACATGCAGCCCGGCGACAGCTACCAGTTCGCCAACCTCATGTACACCACCAATCTCGAAGGCGATGACCAGCACATTGACGTTTATCGCGCCGGTGACAGCACGACTTATATAGTCAATGATGGCGGCAAACTCGCAGCCGCCGGCATCAAGCGCTCCACTGTCATCCCCGGCACCGCCATTGAGGCGGGGGCGTTCTATCTCACACCTGATACTCTAACTGTAGCGGCGGCGACCAGGCTCCGCATTCTCGGCCCGCTCCTGGAATCGAATATGCCGGTCAATGTCCAGCTCAGCCTTGCTACCGGCGAAGCCCGGATGCAGGCCACCGAGCAAGTCGAGGTAACCTATGTCTCCGCCGCTGGCGAGACGACGGAGATGTTCGAAAAGGGAACGCATGCGCTTAAGCTGCGGCCCCTTGACGAACCGGCGCTACGGGACATCGCCGACACGCTTGGCGAGAAGTTCCAGCAGTACGCCTCGGCGGCCGCCGGCGTGGAAGAGCGCGCTGTGGGCACCGGCGAGAAGCTGACAAAGCTGTGGGAGTACGATGACTTCTGCGCCTACACCAACTTCACCACCACGCCCGGGGTCACATTGCAGGCCGACCGCACGCCCATGACGGCCTCCGAAGCTAGCTACGGTGTAGGCAAGCCACCGGACCTGCTGCGCCCCAGCGGAAACGTCATGTTCCGCGATGGTGAGACGGTCCAGATTGACATTGACCTGGCCCAGCCGAAGGAGATTCGACAGGTTGTCATCAAATCACGCCAGCTCAAGACCTTCAACGGCGGCTGCGGCGTCGGCAAGCTCACGGTCTGGATGAGTGACGATAAGTTCGCCAAAGACAAGCGGATGTTCGGCGAGCTTGAGAACTCAAAGGAACTCGAGGACGCCATGATGCCCTACAGCCTGATGCCCGAGAAGGCGATGACCGCCCGCTACGTGCGCATCGAGGCGGTGCCATATACCGAAGCCCACAATGTCTATATCGACTCCGTGGAACTCAACGGCATCGCCCCGAAGACGCAAATCGCCACCAGCGGCTTCCACCTCAACGCGATGGAAGTGGCCGACATTGACGGCGATGGCCGCGATGAAGTTTTCGCCGCCGGTACGGACAAGGCCATCCATGCCATCGGCGCGGACGGAGCCGGCCTGTGGCAGTACCAGCTCCCGAACATAATAAACGACCTGACAGCCGTCAACAGCACCGGCACCGGCGATTACCAGATCGTCGCCGCCTGCGAGGACAAGAGCATGTACTCGGTCAAGGCGGACGGCACCGAGAATTTCACCATCCAGCCACCGCCCAGAACCTACGCTCGTGCCGGCTACCGAGGCGTCAAACCCTTCATAAGCCGCCTGACCGTCATCTACAACTCCGATATTGATAACGACGGTGACGCCGAGATCATCATCGGCTCGGCCAACTGGCGCACCTATGTCTATGACCATACTGGCGAGCTGATCTGGGACGAGTGCTGCTGGGCCCATACTCCCACTTGTGGGGACGCTTTTGACCTCGACGGCGACGGCAAGAAAGAGGTCATCATGGGCAATAGTTACACCAGGGCGGTTGTCTATTCGCCGGACGGCAAGGTGATCGGCTCCGGTGGCGGCAGCGGTCACGCCGGACCGACCGCGGTCGCCTGCGCAGACCTCGACGGCAATGGCACCGGCGAGATAGTCGTCGGCGACCGCGCCGGAATAATCTGGTTCCAGGAGTGGCAGGGTCGCCGCCTGCCCTCCTACAAAACCGGCATGGACATTAGCGCACTGGCGATCGGCGATCTGGACGGCGACGGCAAGCTGGAGACGGCGGTAGGCTCGAAGAACCATATCCTTTATATCTTCGACGCCGATGGCCAGCCCCTCGCGCAAGCTAACCTGCTGGCGGTCTGCCGCGACATTGCGATTGCCGACGTACTCGGCGACGAGGCGCCGGAGATTATTTGCGCTTGTGAGGACGGCACGGTGAAGATACTCGACACCGAGGCCGAGGTACT
>JALGTY010000358.1 GCA_029821145.1 Candidatus Zipacnadia bacterium | reverse complement strand
CTGATCAGTTTCGGCTGCGGGCCCGCCTCGGCGGTCGCGGCGACACCAACCGAGGTCATGTGCTCGTCTGCGCATGTCGCGCACGAGCTTGCGGCGAACGGAAATCCGCTGGCGATAACGCTACAGCCATCCGATGTGAAGGGCGAACGGGGAGTGGGACTCATCCGGCATCTGGTGGAAAGCTACTTCGCGATGGGCGGCTCCCACGTACACTTCAACGTGGCCGATGCCGAGATGATGCGGCAGGCGCAGGCGGACCCGGAGAATCACGCCAACCTGACCGTGCGTGTGAGCGGCTACAGTGCGAGATTCGTTACCGTCGAGCGGCAGTGGCAGGAGGCCTTGATTGAGCGGGCGGAAAAGGGGATGTAGAGGCGGCGGACGCTGGACGGAAGAATGCGGAGGTCATCGCCGTCATCCCGTATCCTGCGCCGGCCAGATGCGCAGAAACAGATACGCGATGAGACAGCCGAGCGCCGCCCCGATTATCACGTCGGACAGATAGTGCTTATCGAGCATCAGCCGCCCGCAGGCAATGAATGTGGCAAGCAGATACGCCGGCCAGCGCCAGCGCGGGAAGTATGCCGCGGCGACAGTCGCGAGCATGAAGCTGAATGCTGCGTGTCCGGAGGGGCAGGAATTGAAGTCGTGGCCGGGGCCGTAGAAGCCGGGCGGCGGCGGAGATAGCGCGGGATTGTCATAATCACATGGCCGCGGCCGGCCGATCAGCCATTTCAGCAGGTCGGTGGACAGCGCCTGCGCCACTAACCCGCAGATGATCGTCAACGCCGCACGCCGCCAGCGCCACCCGGCCGGGACGATCACCAACAGCACCAGTGCCGAGCCGATCTTGATATCGCCCATCTCAGCGCCAAGCAAGGCCAGCGCGGCGACAATCGGCATCGCTTCCAGCGGCTCGGTAAGGTCATCGAATCGCTGGTCAATGAAGATGATGCACAGGGCGACTGCGACAACGAGAAGCGCAACAATTGCGAGTCTGGTGCGCGACCAGAAGCGATGGTGTGCAGATGCCTCGGGCCGCTCAGCGGATTGTGTATTCGGCATAGACACGGCTCCAGTAGCCAACAGGCAGAATTCCGCCCGACACTGCGAGTACTATAACATAGGTTGTGCCAGTTATTGAATGTGAGCAGGAGATACCATGCCAAAAGACAGGCCGAACTTCGTTGTAGTTACTACCGACCAGCAGCGCTATGACGCCCTCGGCGTGACCGGCAACGACATCGTCAAGACGCCGCACTATGACGCGCTGGCCCAACGCGGGACGCTCTTCACACACGCCTACACGCAGAATCCGGTGTGTATCCCGAGCCGGGCGTGCCTGCACACCGGCCGCTATTGCCACCAGCACGGTGTCCAGTACATGGAGTCGGAAATTGATACAACGCCGCCGCTTCCGCCCTGGGAAACGACCTTCATGGAGCGGCTGCAGGGGGCCGGCTACCGCACCGGAGCAGTCGGCAAGATCCACATGATGCAGCCGAAGGGCTATCACGAGATGCAGCTTACCGGCGGCAAAGGTGCGCGCTGGATGCAGCAGATCGGGCAGGATATCGGCCCGGCACCGCTCGGCCAGGCCTATGCCGCCTGGCTGGAAAAGAAGCGGCCGGGGGCGTACGAAGAGATATATGAGCAGCGCCGCCGGCCCGAATACAAAGCTCAGCGCACCGCCATCATCAACTGCCTGGATGAAGACGAATATGTTGACTACTGGGTCGCCGAGATGGCTAGCGAGTTTTTGCAGCGGCGAGACGGCTCCGAGCCGTGGCTTCTGTGGGCCGGTTTCTGTGGCCCGCACGGACCGGCCGATCCCCCGCGCCGCTATGCCGAGATGTACGATATCGCCGAAATGCCCGTCCCGGACACCTGGCTGTGTGACTGCGCGGACAAGCCGGAGTTCATGCGCCGCAAGAACATCCCCGCCGACATCTCCCCGGAAGACCGTCTTATCTTGCAGCGCTGGCACGCCTACTACTACGCCGAGATGACCTTCATTGACGACATGGTCGGGCGCATCCTGGAGCAGTTGCAAGAGCAGGGCTTCGCCGACAATACCATCATTATCACCACCAGCGATCACGGCGAGATGTTAGGAGATCTGGGCCGGTGGGGGAAAGGCAACTTCCTCGAGCAGGTCACGCGGATGCCGACGATCATCAGCCTGCCGGACGGCAATCCTGTCGGCGAATTCGACGGGTTGGTGGAAAATTTCCGCCTCGCGCCGACGGTACTCGACTACGCGGGTGTTGAAGCACCGCCGGAGATGACCGCCACCAGCCTGCGGTCCATCCTCGAAGGCAACGGCCAGGCGCAGGCGTCGGCGCTGTGCGAGTATCTGGATAACTTCCGGGAGAAGGCCGGCAACTGTGTGCGCACGGAGCGCTACAAGTACGCCCGGTGGACCAACCTCGCCGAAGGCTACGCATACACGGGGGAGCTCTACGACCTGGTCAACGACCCCGAGGAGAGCCGCAACCTGTGGCACGATCCTGACTATGCGCAGGTCCGGCGGGAGATGGCAGAGCTGCTCAACGATCGCCTGCTGTCCAGCCAGGAGCCGGCCTACACCTCGTGGCTCCATAAGCCGCCGGAGCATGTGGTGAGGCAGGGGCAGGAGTAGAGCCTGGCTGGCGGCCGCCTGTTGCCGTATGCCGTTGCCGTGTGCCCAGGCGACGCGCAGGGTGCTACTTCCAGGCCTCATAAACGGCCCGCAGTTCCCCGCAGAAGAACGCATATACCTTTCCCGGAAAAAATATTGCATCATACACACAAAACGAGTATAATATACACACTGCCGACCGTGAACTAGCATGAGGGAGATGAACATGAGGACCAACATAGTACTCGATGATGAGCTGGTCAGGCGTGCGCAGGAGTTGACCGGGATACGCACCAAGAAGGGAGTGGTCACAGAGGGGCTGAGACTGCTGGTGCGCATCGAGGAGCAGAAGAAGCTGCGCGAGCTGTACGGGCAGGTCGAATGGGAAGGCGACCTGCACGCAATGCGCCAGGGGCGTGGGACAGATGCTGATAGCTGACAGCTCCGTGTGGATTGACTTCCTGCGCGGGGCCGAAACGCCCCAGACGGAGAGGCTCTTCGCGGTGCTTGGCGAGGGGGCCATCGGTATCGGCGACATCATGCTCTGTGAAGTGCTCCAGGGGATCAAGGCGAATAAGCAGTTCGAACAGGTGCGGCAACAACTAACGCAGCTTGACGTCCTGCCGGTCATCAGTCCCGAGATCGCGGTGCAGGCGGCCAGGAACTACCGCACACTGCGCCGAAAGGGCATAACCGTCCGCAAGACCATAGACACCCTTATAGCCACCTTCTGCATCGAGAAGGGGCACATGCTCCTGCATAATGACCGCGATTTCGACCC
>JALGTY010000030.1 GCA_029821145.1 Candidatus Zipacnadia bacterium | reverse complement strand
CGCGACAGGGAACCGCAGCCGCTCAACGCCTCCGCAGGCACCGCCATTCCTGAAGACATGCCGATGCTGGTGCTGGTGGACAGGGGCAGCGCAAGCGCCTCCGAGATCGTCGCCAGTGCACTCAAGGAACGCGGACGGGCCGAGGTCGCCGGACATCACACGTTTGGAAAGGCGAAGGTGCAGACGATTATTGAGATGCGCGACGGCTCGGCGCTGTTCTTGTCAACCGCCGCCTATTTGACGCCGGAGTTGACTGATCTGGGTATCGAGGCGTCAAGCCCGACCACATTTTCCCTGACCCTGATCCCGAGGCCACGTATACACTTGAGGAATGGCACGAGAAACAGATTGATAAGGCCGTGGAAATACTAAAAGCCAAGAAAAACGCCTGACCTGGGAGTAATTCGTAAGTCCTCTGCGGCGCGGCACAAACCGTTTCACAAGCCGCGCCGCGTGTGTCAATATGCCGCCAATGCACACACACCACGAAGACAACAGCGAAGTGCTGCAGCTCGCGCTGCGAAAGACCGAGCGGCTGGAACAGGCCGTGCGTGTCTATCGCATCGCATTGGGCGTTTGTCTCGCGTTGCTGGTCGGCGTGCTGCTGGTGAATGCCTTCGGCCAGCGGAGGCACTTTGCGCGCGCCATTGTTGTGGATAACGAAATCTGCTGTCTGGTGGCCAGCGAGACGGATGCCGAGACTGTCCGACAGCGTATCGTCGCCGCGGCCAAAGGTGAACTGCCCGGCGAAGCATGCATTGCGCAGAACTGGGAAGACGAAGCGTGGGCTGTTGACGAGCGGCCAGTGCTTTCGGTGGATGAGGCCGTCGAGGTCCTCAAAGACAAGGTCAGCGTAAAGGTCGAGGCCGCCGCCATCAATGTGAAAGGTGTCAACATCGCGACATTGGCCTCGGAGGACCTCGCCAATAAAGTACTGGACACGCTCAAATCTCAATACATTGGCGACGACGCCGCGACAGTCGTCTCGCAGAAGCTGACACCGGAAGTCAGCATCTGTACCTCCGGCGAGCGTCCCGAAGACATCTCCACGGACATTCGCAAGGTCGTCGGCCAGTTGACCCAGGCCAGACGCGAGCCAAAAGTGTACATCGTCAAGACGGGTGATTTTCCGGAAAAGATCGCCAGCGCACACAATATGAGTGTGGCCGAGCTTTACAAGGGGAATCCCGGGCTAAAGGGTCGCACGATTCATCCGGGTGAAAAGCTCAAGGTCGGCGTCACCGTGCCGGCGATCACTGTCGTGACCGTCTTGGAGGTCACAAGAGAAGAAACCATCGAACCGCCGGTGGACAAGCAGCACTCCCCAGCACTGAAACGTGGCGAGAGGCGAGTGTCTTCTGCCGGCAAGCCGGGCCGGCGGAAGGTCACCTACCGCATCAAGAAACACAACGACAAGCAGGTGACCAAGGAAGTGCTCGAGGAGCAGGTCATTGAGAAGCCCCAGCCCAAACGGGTGCTCATCGGCACGGGAGACGCCGGCTGAGGCGTACTCATCAGTCCCGCTTTGACGCTCAGGTGACACAGTGTATGACCCTCGCCGGCAATCTTCACAGCAGCGACCCAAACACAACGATATGGTTGGCGGATAGAATCCTACATGATGGACCTAGCACAGCAACTCGCAGCAACCCAAGCATTGATTGATGACCGCATCAGCAGCTTCCTGCCGGAGCCGGCCGGGCCAGCCGCGCGCTTGCTGGCCGCTATGAGGCACAGTATCCATGGAGGAAAGCGTGTCCGCGGCTTTATCACAATCAAGGCCGCTGAGATGTTCGGTCTGGCCACAGTGACGGTGCTGCCCGCTGCCATCGCCATGGAGTTCATGCACGCGGCCTCGCTCATTCACGACGACATGCCGTGCATTGATGCTTCCCCGATGCGGCGTGGCCAGGCATCATGTCACACCGAATTCGATGAACACACGGCCCTGCTGGCGGGCGATGCACTGATCATACGCGCTTTCGAACTGCTGGCCTCACTCCGCACCAGCGGCCTTAACGCGGAAGCAGTGCTGCGCGTTATCGGCGAATTCGCCGAAGCGACCGGCGCGATGGGGCTTATCGGAGGCGAGGCCGCAGACATCGAAGCCGAAAACGAAGAGCCGGAGGCCGGCCTGCTGAACTTCATCCACACCAATAAGACGGCGAAACTGATTGTCGCAGCAGGCCGCAGCGGTGCAATTCTTGCAGGAGTTGAACAGACCGCCTTGCGGACACTTACCGAATACGCCCATCACCTCGGCCTGCTGTTTCAGATCACCGACGATATCCTGGATGCAACTGCCAGCGAGGCGGAGTTGGGCAAGCCGGTCGGGGCTGACAAAGCTTTGCAGAAAATGACTTATCCGGCGCTTCTGGGTGTAGAGGGCTCGCGACAGCGCGCGCAGGAGGTGGCAGGGATGGCCATCGCCGCAGCCGAGGCTCTGCCGGCCTACAACGACTTGTGGATTGAACTGGTCAATTTACTCCTGCAACGCGACAAGTAGAAGGAAGAAGCATGGAGATAGTTGTCGTCAAAGACGCAGGGTTCTGCTTCGGTGTGCGGCGGGCGCTGGATATGGCCGAGCGGGCCATCGAGGAAGCTCAGCTCAGCGCCACTTTCGGCCCACTGATCCACAATCCGCAGGTCGTGGAAGAACTACAGCAGCAGGGAGTGCGTGTCGTGGAGCAGGTCGCCGATATGCAGCCCGGTGAGACTCTCATGATTCGCACCCACGGCTGCAGCCCCGATATTGAGCGAGATGCCCAAGAACGCGGTGTCGTGATACTGGACGCCACCTGTCCTTTTGTCGCTCGGGCTCAGCGTGAAGCCCAGCGGTTGTGCAACGAAAGTTGGCAAGTCATTATCTTCGGCGAGCCACAGCACCCGGAAGCCCGCTCCATCAGGGAACACACCGGCGACTCGGCTATCATTGTCGAAGGGCCTGAGGACCTTGAAGAGCTCAAGCTGGAGGACAAAGTGGCCGTCGTGTGTCAGACCACCCAACGTATTGACAGCCTCAACGCTCTGGTCAATGCGCTGTTGCCGCGCGTGCGTCTGCTCACAGTCAGCAATACGATCTGCGGCGCTACCACTGAGCGGCAGGAGGCATCACTGGTTACGGCTGGGGAGGTTGATGTGATGATAGTCATCGGCGGCTACCACAGCGCCAATACTGCCCGGCTGGCCGAGATCTGCTCTGAAGTCAACCCCCGTACTCATCACATAGAACGTGCCGAGGAGCTGCAACGAGAATGGATCGCCGGGGCGAAGCGAGTGGGCATAACCGCCGGTGCTTCCACACCCGACAGTGCCATCGAGGCCGTGCATGCTGCTCTGAAGCAGATTGCCGAGGAGGAACCGGACACATGATTACCAGCTTTGAACAGATTGCTGAGGCCGCAGCCGACTATCCGGTACGCACCGTTGCCGTCGCAGTGGCCGGGAAGAAGCCGATCATTGATGCAGTTAAGACCGCGATGAGAATGGAGATGGCCAGACCGCTCCTGTTCGGCCGGCGGAATGTCATCGAGCCGCTGGCTGAGGAGGTCGGCCTTGACCTTGCCGAAATCGAGATTATTGACGAGTCGGACGATCTGCAGGCCGCACGGCAGGCCGCACTAGCTGTCCGCGATGGGCGCGCCGACCTGCTGATGAAAGGCCATGTCCATACCGACGACTTCCTACGGGCGGTGCTGGACAAAGAAACCGGCTTACGCAGCGGTTACGTCATGAGCCATGTCTTCATCCTCGAAACCCTTGATCGGGGCCGTCTCACCTTCATCACTGACGGCGGGATGAACATCGCACCGGACCTGACCACCAAGGGCGATATCATCATGAATGCCGTGTACCTGGCTCGTTGCTTTGGCATTGAGCGCCCACGGGTTGGCGTACTGGCAGCCGTCGAGGTAGTGAATCCGAAGATGCCGGCCACTGTCGAAGCGGCGGCGCTTGGTACGATGGCGGCGCGGCACCAGTTCCCCGACTGCATAGTGGACGGCCCCTTCGCACTTGACAACGCGGTTTCGGTCATAGCGGCGGACGTCAAGGGGATCACAGGAGACGTAGCCGGCAACTGCGATATTCTCGTCGTGCCTGATATCGAGGCCGGAAACATCCTTGTGAAGTCGTTCACCTTCCTTGGTAAAGGACGCTCGGCCGGCGTGGTTGTCGGTGCGGCAGCCCCGGTGATACTTACCTCGCGGGCCGATAGCGCGGAGGCAAGACTCTATTCAATAGCCACCGCGGTCCTGATGGCCAACCTGCGGCGTAGCGAGCGGCTCAAAATCGGCAGAGTGCATTTCTGACTGTGCCCGCCGCTTACGGCATTGCGTGATTCACGCAAGTTTACGCTGGCGCAAGGAAGTTGGCCTTCCCCCAGGCTTCATTATTCACGAACGAATGCGCGAATTGAGCGAAATGGCCTGGGAACGGCCTTTGGAGCCGCATAGGGCATTTCAGCCGACTATGGCGCAAATGACACACTGCTATCTGCCGTAGGCCAGGCTTTCCAGCCTGGCGGTAAGGTCAACCACAAGGGCGTCGGGCTAGAAAGCCCGACCTACGGCTTGATGGGTTGACATCGCCTTGCACACAGAAATGGTTCGGCCTAGCGGGAGGGCGCAGGTCCGCAACCGACCACCGAGGAACAGTAGAGTGTCGGAAATCACATACATGAGGTGAAAAGGATGTTTAAGCTCAGTGTTATCAGCGATGAGATATCTCAGGACTTCGAACGAGTGCTGCAGGTGGCCCAGGAGTATGACGCGGAGCAGGTGGAGCCGCGGTCGGTCTGGGACAACCCTCCGCAAGACATCCCCGATGGTGATGTGGCCAAGATGAAGAAGCTGCTCGAGCAATACGGCATGAGCGTGTGCTGTATCGCGTCTCCGTTCCTCAAGTGCGATCTGGGGGACGAGGAGCAGTATCAGGAGCATCTTGGGATCCTGCGCCGTTGTATCCAGTTGGCGCACACTTTCAACTGCAAGATCATCCGAGGCTTCACGTTCTGGCGCACCGGGCCGCCCCAAGATGTCTGGCAGCAACTGCTGGACGCCTACGAAGAGCCGATCAAGATCTGCGAGCAGGAAGACGTCTATATCGGCATCGAGAACGAATCCTCCACTCACATTGGCTCGGCCGGGGAGGCCGAACAGCTCTACAAAGCAATGGCCAGTCCGCGCGTGCGCGCCATCTGGGACCCGGCTAACGAGGTCTTTGCAGAAGGCGGCGAGTTGCCGTATCCCACGGCCTTCGAGCGCATGAAGCCCTTCCTCATCCATGTGCACATCAAGGACGCCGTGAAGGCCGACACCCCGGAGAAGGGCCGGTGTGTTCCCGTCGGCGACGGTGGCTACATTGACTATCCCGGCCAGTTTCAGGCGCTGATTGACATGGGATACGAGGGCGCCTGCTCGCTGGAGACGCACTGGCGGCCGGACGAAGAGCTGGACAGCGATCTGCTCAACCAGCCGGGTGGTGCGGCGTTCTCGGCAACCGGCGAGCCGGCCAGCCGCATCTGCTTCGAGAACATCAAGAAGATACTGGCCGGTCTCAAATATTGATCAGACCATCTCGGGCTGGAAGCTGAGAACGCTGCCCCACGCTTTTGGCGTGGGTGCCCTCGCGTTCTCACCTGACATGTGCCAAGCACAGGTCAGGCCGAGCTACGCGTCTTGTGAATTATTCGGGCTAGTGCATCCGGCTATCATGATGGCCGGATGTGTGGTGTAATCGGCAGCTTATCATCTGGAGGACCGTTCATGGCCGTTGATATAAGGCTGATCGCAACCGACCTCGACGGCACCCTCGTGCACAATTCCACGGACATCTCGGATGCCAACATCGCGGCCCTCAAGGCGGCCGTGGACAGCGGAATCACCGTCTGTCTAGCCACAGGCCGCAGTCACCGCTCAGCCGCACAATTCGCCCGCCGGCTCGGCATTGATAACAGCCTAATCATCTCCTACAACGGTGCGATGGTACGCGGCTGCGGTGAGCAGCAGCCGATCCACCACGTGCCCGTGCCGCCAGAAAAGGCCAGCGCCATCGTGCGGCACAGCATGGAGAGTCGCCGGTGTCTTCACTACTTTCTCAACGACACACTCTACGTTACTCACGTGAATCGCTGGGGACGGCTGTATCTGCAGCGAACCGGCGACGTGCCTGTGCCGGTTGGTGATTTGCGCAAGTTCGACGGCGAGTGCCCTACCAAGCTGCTGATTGCCGATGAGCCGGAGAGCATCGCCGCGGCTCTGCCGCAGGAACAGGAGCGCTGGGGTGGCGAGCTGTATGTGACCAACTCGCTGCCAGAGTATATTGAGTACCTGAACATGGATGCCACAAAGGGCAGTGCGCTGGCGTGGATTGCCCAGCATCTGGGCGTCGGCCTGGAGCATACGATGGCGCTGGGCGATCAGCTAAACGATTTGCCGATGATTCAGCAGGCCGCCATCGGCGTCGCGATGCCAGATGGGTGTGACGAGGTCCGCGCCGGAGCCGATTATGTCGCAACATCTGCTAAGGACGGCGTCGCAGAAGCCATCGGACGGTACCTGGATCTGTGAGGCGGGGCAGGACGCCGGCACCGCGCGTCGAAAGGTAATACAGGTATCTCAGTTAGTAGCAAGATCAGCACGCATTATTCATGAACGCGTAGCTCGGGCTTCCAGCCCGAGGTTATCGGGGTGATTAGAGTGTGTTATATTGCGCTCCTTCGCAAAAGGCCCTCTATCTATTGTAATTGCTCACCTTGTGGTCTGCAGAGGAAATGCACAGGCGAGAATGCCTGTCCTCCAGGTTTGTTAGAGTGGCACGGCCCTTCTTGCTAGTCTTCCAGGACGACAGGCTTCCCAGCCTGTCGAGGCGTCTCCGAAGAGCAAGGGCATGGACAGGCAGGGATGCCTGTCCTCCAGGATAATGTTTTGGGGGCGCGTCGCCACCTGCGTTAAGGTGCTTGAATGAATAGTATTAAGGTTAGCGAGATCGCTGCGGAAAGATAGTCGGTGTCCCGGGGGTGTGACTTCAGGTGACCAGACTACGTGTTTGTGGCGGTGTGTGTGGCATACTGCTTGTGGCGTGCTGTTCGCATTGGTCCTGGGGGCTAACTGGGGCAGACGTGTCGTCAATGGTGCTGCTGCAATGGCAACCGGTTGCTGATGTGCTGGTCAATCAGGCTCAGTGGCTGGATGATGGCGCAACGGTTGTAGTCGGCGGCTGGCAGCAGTGGCCGGACCAGTGCGCCGTGCTGATATACGGGGCTGAGGATGCCGGGGCGCAGTTGTGTCCCGACGTCGTCTCGCCGCACTTTGCCGTGGCTCCCACGGGTCGCAGGATAGCGTACTGGCGCCGGGTAGCGATGGAACAGGGCGCTGCGGCGGAATTGAGCGTGCTGGACCTGGCCGGGCCGGTGATATCCACACTCGGCGCGCCGCGCAGTATCAATGCCGGGATGCACCTGGCCTGGCTTTCGGATCAGCAAATTCTTTTCACCTTCCAGCGCGACGAGACGCGAACCGGCACGCTGTTTGTGGCCGACCTGCGCGGCGGCGCACCGGTCGAGGTGATGCGAAGAGAGGACGGCGTATGGCAGGCTCTGAACCAGATGCCCGGTCCCACTGCCGCCTCTGAATTCCTCACTGCCGCCGGGTTGCTGCGCGATCATGTTTGTCTGATGTCTTCAGGTCAGGTGCAGATCACGCCGCTTGAGCCGCTAGGCGGCATTGAGCCGTCGTCGTTCGATATGGACGCCGAAGGCCAATTGATATTCAACAAGTCGGCGAGCGAGGGCGCAATTATTGACCAGGACGTAAGCAGCTTTTGCGTCTCACCTGACGAGCGGGCCGTGATCTACACGAAAGCTCACAAACTGATGACGGCATCAGTCGAAGAGTGCGTGCCCCGCTGCGTGAAAAGCATGCCTGATGCTCATTTTGCTCTCAGCGGATGCAGTTGGTCGCCGGCGACATCGAATGTCTGCGTGTGGGGCAAGGCCGGCAATAGCGGGCGGCTGTGGTATGGGCTGCTCGGCACAGAGCAGATAACCGGTCGGTTTGAGTTCGATGCCGATTCACAAGTCGCCGTTGGCAGCCGCCTGTGGATCGCAAAGCGCTTTCAATTGGACGAGAGAGGCGGTGTTGTCGAGCCGGACTGGCCCACCTTGAAGGCTCTGTTTGTCGTGACGCGCGTGCTACGAGGTACCAACAAGGTCATCGCCGAAGCCAAGAGCGCTGGCAGTGAGGGCGGCGTGGTATTGCGGATGACGGGTAGCGAGAATCCACCGCGCCTCGAAGACAGCGGCGCACATATCCGAATCGGAGTGAGCACACAGCCGGCGACGGAATGGTTGCAGAGCTTCCGCGCCAAGCCGCTGTCGGATCTCGCGGCATGGCTGCAGGATACTTCGGAGGTCGGCGACCCGCTCACAATCAGCGTCGAGCGCCGGGTGCTCTTGCCCATGGGCCCACAACCTCAGTAATGGAAGCTGTTTCAGAACCCGGATGGGGGGACAGTCCCTAAAGGGACAGTCCCCCTCCACCAGCCGCGTATCACGAGGGGACTGTCCCTTTAGGGACTGTCCCCTGGGTATTCATCTCGTATGTAATGTCCATAGTTTAGCCCGAACTGGAGCAAGTAGCTAATATCATCTCGTGAAGAGGAAACACTTGCATGGTCAAGCAGTTGCCATCTGTCACGCTGAAATCTGGCGAACAGGCTGAAATCTACAAGGTAACGGCTCCGGAGCCTGAATGGGAACAACGCCTGGTATCGCGACTGGAGCACAAGGGCGAACTATGGACGCGGGCGATGTCGCAGGCTCTACGGGAGGACCTGCCCGGCCTGACCATGTGCTTTTACCAGATGCGGCTGGACGAGCAGGCCGTTGGGAACATCACCATAGCTCAATCGCTCGAGCGCCCCGTAGCGATGCTGGAGCATGTTTTCACCGATCCCAACCACCGGCGCAAGGGCATCTGCAACCACTTGATGGCCCTGGTGATGCAGGACTTCGGGGCCGAGAACGGCAGGGCGATGTACCTGGGCACCGACTACGACAGTGTCCCGTTCCGCATTTACCTGTCATTCGGATTCAGGCCGATTGGGACGACTGGCAGCATGGTGTGGATTTCGGACGAGAACTATCCGGACGATTTCTTTGTGCCTGGAAAGGTGAGGGTGCGGCCTGTCGAATGGGGCGACTGGCCGCTGCTGACTGCGCTCTACCAGGTGCAAAGCGGCTGGGACCTGCGCGGCTACGTCTTCGGCCAGTTCGGCCACAGCTCTTACGAAGGCACCTACTGCAGGCTGCGCGAATGGATGGAAGCAGACAAAGCTCAACAAGTGACGGTGCTTGAGTGTGTGGAAACCGGCGCTATCGTCGGACACGCACTTGTTGCGCGCGATGAAAAATGGCCGTGCGGGCCGCATGTGCTCGAATTCTTCGTCCACCCGCTTTTCGTCGAGCACACGACACAATTGCTCGATGCCATAGACTTGCCGCCTGAGACGAAGATACAGGCCTACTGCGACGGAGAGGCAAGAGATCGCGCCGAGATTCTGCAGGCGCTCGGATTTTCGCTGGAGGCTACTTTGGCACTCCAGTACAGAACCAAGGCCGGCCCGCCGGCCGACGTGCACATATACGCCCTGATGCCTTAGCCGAACGGAGACATTGCAGATGAATTGGGTACTGATCGTCAGCGACACGTTGAGATGGGATTATCTTGGATTCTACGGCAATGACTGGATCGAAACGCCGAATCTGGACAAGCTCGCAACCGAGAGCGCGATCTTCGTGGATGCGTATGCGGAGGGCCTGCCGACTTTGCCGGCGAGGCGAGCGATCCTCACTGGCCGGCCCGTCAGCCCCGCCCGCTACATCTATCAGCCCAGCGACGCAGTGGCCAATTTCGGCTGGCATCCGTTCTTCGATCAGGATGTGACCGCCGCCGAATGGCTGAAGGAACAGGGCTACTGCAGCGGCTTTGTGACCGATGTGTATCACATGATGAAGCCGGGCAAGAACTACCACCGAGGCTTCGACCATTGGGGCTGGATTCGCGGGCAGGAAGGCGACATGTACGCGCTGCGCGACAAGGAGCAGGTGATGGACCTGCTCGCGCAGACCACCATGGACCCGGAAACAATCAGCGACGAGCACTGGGTGATCCAGCACCTGATGGTGCGCAAGGACTGGCAGAGCGATGCTGACACCTCAGTGGCGCAGGTCATGAGTGCGGCGGCGGACTGGGTGGACAGCTACACGCTCGACAAGCCGTTCTTTCTGTGCGTGGACTGCTTCGATCCGCACGAGCCGTGGGACCCGCCGACTGAGTACGCAGAGGTGTACTACGCCGATTACGCAGGCCTTGCCGGCATTGCACCACCGGGCCTGACCGCCGAGGTGAGTGAAGAGGAACTCCGCTGCATCAAAGCGGCCTACGCGGGCGAAGTCACCCTCGTTGATGCCTGGGTCGGTCATCTGCTTGCGACCCTGGCGGACAATGACCTGATCGAAGATACCATCATCGTCTTCACCGCCGATCACGGCACCATGCTTGGTGAACGGGGCGAGCTTCACAAGGGCGAGAGCCGCCTGCGCCACCAGTGCACGAGGGTGCCGCTGCTAATCAGACATCCGGACGGTGAGCTGGCGGGCGAGGAGATCGAGGGCTTCGTGCAACACCATGACATCCTGCCGACGGCGCTCGGCATCATGGGCCTGGACGCACCTGAGCGCGCCCTGGGCAAGAACGTCTGGCCGATGGCTACCGGCGAAGAGCAGCCCGAACGCGACAGTATCTTTATCGGCTGGAGCCGCTACTGCAGCGTGCGGACCAGGGAATGGAACCTGATCATACCGATGTGGGAGGAATTCCTCGGCGATGAAGAGCCGGTACGTGAGCTGTACGATTTGCAGGCCGACCCGGAGGAGCTCGACAACGTCATCGAGGACCACCCGGCGGTAGCGCGCGAGCTGGCCGAACTCGCCCAGGAGTATATTGAGCGCCAGGCCCCGCTGACAACCGGCACGATCCAGGAGCCGGATCCAAAGATGTCGAAGGATGTCACCATCACCTTCGACGCACTCCCCAGCGAGCAATAGCAGAGTCTGGCAAGAGTGCCGCGATGGTGTGTCTGCGGCACCTGTTCAAGCGAGGGGTGCCGTGCTATTTCTCGAGTGGCTGCTCGATTCTTTCTTCGGCCCGACTATCCGCGTCGCGCCCCAGGCTGGAAAAGTAGCTGGCAATTCCGAAGAGAATGAAGCCGGCAGCGGCCACGCTTATCCCGATGCGCAAGTCTCCGGTGGCCTGACCAAGCTGGCCGACGAGATTGACACAGCCGACAGACATCACCTGGAAAACAAGCATCGCGGCGGCGTACCATGATGGAAACTCGTCACCTGCTCGGTGGGCGACTTCCGTTAGTATTACCGGGTATTCCAAAGACCAGAACAGCCCGCCCAGGGGCAAGGCGATGCACATGAACAGGAGATTGCCTGACCACACGCCGAATATGAACAGAATGCCGCCCACCGGCCCGGGCAGCACCAGCAAGAGCCGCTGCAGGTAGCCTTCGGGCAATGCCGCCAGGGCCAACCGTGAGATAACGTAGGCGACCGAGTACAATGACAAGACCAGGCCCGGAGCAAGTGGCAAATGCGTCTGCTGGCTCTCCAGTAGCATCGGGATCCAGGAGGCGACGCCCCCATCAGCAGCAGCGTGCAATCCCATCAGGACAAAGATGCCGAGTGTAGATGCTCGGGTCAGGTCTCGCCATCTTATTCGGCGCGTCACCTGGTCATTATTGGCGTTGCCTCTAGAGTTTCGGGCCAGTGCGCTCAGGAGCGAGGCCGCCAAAACCACACCAGTGCCGCAAATAAGCAGCGGTATGTGCAGTAGCTTTGCGAAGCTTCGGTTGCTGCCGTCAGCGCCTACGCTCCCGAGCAGATATTGCGCGAAGAGGGGGAAAAGTGCTCCCGGGAGCGAGCCTGATATCAGGCTTACAGTGAGCATGCGCCGTTTCAGCGCGGGATATGTCTTAATCAAAAATGCCGGCACGCTAATGGCCAGCGGTGCCATGAATAGGCCCAGCAGTATCAGGCCCGCCGAGAACAGAGGCAGATTGCGCCCCAGGCCCAGGAGTAGATAGCTGACGCCAACACCCCACAGAGTCGCAATGAGCAGTCGCCTGACACCCCACAATTGCGACATCAGCCCAACCAGCACCAGTGAGACAAGCCCGCCGACAGCTCCGGCGCTCAGCAACATTCCCAGCCCGCCGTAATCGAGCTGAAAATAGCTGCGGACCCTGTCGGCGAACACCGGTAGCGAGGTGCCGCAGTAGCGGGCGATAATGTCAACAGCCAATATGAAGATAATTAGCCCCAGGCGGCCGTCCTTCCCGTCGCCTTCCGCCTGGGGGCGATCGTTTTCCATCAGCGAGTCTCCTGTTGCAGCCTATTCGGCGTGTCTTGTTAGCCGCCGGCGGTCCGAAAACCTTCTTTTGAGTTGCTGACCCGGCCAGCCTTGACAAGTCGGCGCCGCATTGCTATGTTTGTAGCCTGCTTCTCACGGTTCCAAAGGGAACGGATTATGGACAAAAGGCGCATCCTGCTGCTTGGCTCAACCGGTTCGATCGGCATCCAGACGCTGGATGTCGTGTCTTGCCATCCTGAATCTTTTGAGATCGCGGGGCTTGCTGCCGGGTCCGACTTCAACACTCTGGCCGAGCAAGCCGTCGCCACTGGCGCTGAATACCTCGGCCTGGCCGATACTAGCGCGGCCGGCAAATTGCGAGACCGGTTTCCCGATGCCAGGGTCTTCGCCGGCGCTGACGGCCTCGTCGAAATGGTCAGTGCTGTCGAGCCGGACCTGGTCGTCGGCGCGATCTCCGGATTCGCCGGCCTGCCCAGTGTCCTGGCGGCTCTTGAGGCCGGCATCAACGTCGCGCTCGCTAACAAGGAGCCTTTGGTCGCCGCCGGAGCGCTTGTCATGGAGACAGCACGCCGCAGCGGGGCTGAAGTCATCCCGATAGACAGCGAGCTTTCGGCCATTTTTCAGTGCATTGAGGGCGAGTGCAAAGCGGCGATTACGCGCATCTTACTCACCGCATCGGGCGGGCCGTTTGCCACACTTCCGGCAGAGCAACTGGCCGAAGTCACTCCCGAGCAGGCTCTGGCGCATCCCAACTGGAAGATGGGCCGGAAGGTAACCATCGATTCGGCGACACTGGCCAACAAGGGCTTCGAAATATTTGAGGTTCGGTGGCTGTTTGGTGTATCATTTGAGCAGGTGCAGGTCGTCGTCCATCACCAGAGTATCATCCATTCCCTGGTAGAATTTTGCGATACCTCGGTCATTGCTCAGTTGGGCTGGCCGGACATGCGCGTACCTATACAGTATGCCCTGAGCTACCCGCAGCGGCTTCCTGCGCCGCTCAAGCCGCTGGACCTTGCTGCGGCGGGGCCGTTCACCTTTGCCGAGCCGGATGCCGAAAAGTTCCCGTGTCTCCGACTTGCCAGGCAGGCGGCACAGGCAGGTGCCGGCTATCCGGTGGTGCTCACTGGCGCAGACGAGGCCGCCGTGCAATTATTCCTGGCTGGGCGGATACGGTTCACTGACATCCCGGTTTTTGTGGAAAGGGCACTGGAGGCGCATGATGGCACGCCTGCAGACAACCTGCAGGATATCCAACGGCTCAATGACTGGGCCTATGAATATGTCTCTGAAATGCGAAGCAACAGGTGACGGAGTGTTGATTCATGGAATTGAGTGAGGTGCTTTCCACCCTCAACGGAATTGCCGCAATTGCTGTCGTACTTGGTCTTTGCCTCTATTTTCATGAGGCAGGCCATTTTCTTGCAGCGAAGGCCTTCGGCTGCAAGGTGCATGACTTTGCCTTCGGCTTCGGGCCATCGCTGATTGCGAAGAAGCGCGGTGAAACGACCTATCGGGTCAACGTAATCCCCTTTGGCGGGTATGTGCGGATTGCCGGCATGGAGCCCGGTGCCGAGGCGGTCGAGGGCGGCTTCCATTCAATTGCGCGCTATAAGTCAGCAATTATCCTCTGCGCAGGCGTCGCCATGAATGTCGTGCTGGCCATAATTGTATTCACAGTTGTTGCCGTGTGGGTTGGCGTGCCGGATCCAACCGACGAGAGCATCATTGTGGGCAAAGTACTCCCCGATTCTGCGGCTGAACGCGGGGGCCTGATGGTCAACGACAGACTCGTCGCCATCGAAGACTGCAGGCTTTCGCTTACACTGCGGGAGGTTAGTAAGGACGGCATTGCGCATAGGGCCGGGTTGCGCACAGGAATGGTCATCAGCAAGTTTGGCCGCACACCGGTGCATCATCCAATGAGGCTATATCAATACGTGCTGCAAAGCACCGATGAACGCGTTGAGATCGCAGCACTGGACTATACTGCAGCCAACCTTGTCGATCAGCAGAGGTTTGTGCTACTGCAACGACCCGATCTGCAGGAAGAGGCCGACAGCAAGCGCGCAATGCAGGCCTTGGGAGACGCCTGGGGTGTCAAGTTTGGCGATCTCAACACCGACACCATCGTGGGCACCATCGCGCTGCGCCGAGGCAAGCCGGTGAACATCACCGTGCTGCGTGAGGGCGTTGAAACCAACGTTACTGTAGTGCCTACGCCTGCATGGGCCCGCCAGGCGGTGCGCGACCGCTCCGGCACTGTCACAGCGCCGCACGCAAGGATTGGCCGCATTGGCGTAGTGCTGCAAGGCGCGAGAAGCCGGGTCGGCCTGATGCAGGGGCTGAAAATAGGCGTTTTGGGCTCATACGGCGCTGTGCGTATGGTCGGTGCGAGCCTGTGGCTGATTGCTACCAAGCAGGTCCAGGGCGCTGCGGGCGGCCCGGTGGCTATCATGGCGATGAGTGCTGAGCAGGCCAAAATCGGATGGGACGCCGTGCTAAGATGGGTCGGCATCATTAGCGCCAACCTCGCCGTCATCAACATGCTCCCATTTCCGCCCTTTGATGGTTTCCGTGTGGCCTTGCTGGGCGTCGAGGGCGTGATGAGACGGCGCATTGACGCCAACAAGGACCTGGCCTTCACGCTGGCCGGTTTCATCGTAATAGTCATTTTTCTATTGATCCTCACCTCCCGGGACGTATTGAATCTGATCCGCTACGGCACTCCCTAACGTACTGGCGTAGCTGGGGCTTTCTGCATATCATCGCGTAGCACAAGCTTGCGCGCCGAAGCCTTGGTCAAAGGCGGCGCACTCCTTGAGGTCGCTAGCAGTCATGAGCCAACAATGCAGTCGGCGAAAAACGAGCCAAGTTCGCGTCGGAAACGTGCTCATCGGCGGGGACGCGCCCGTCTCAATTCAGACGATGACCAACACCGACACCTGCGACGTCGAAGCTACTGTGGCCCAGATTATGTCCGCGGTAGCCACCGGTGCTGACATTGTGCGTGTGGCGGTGCCTGGTCGAGAAGCTGCCGCGGCGCTGTGCGAGATCATCCCCAGGGCCAGCGTCCCGATTGTGGCCGACGTTCATTTCGATTACAAGCTCGCCATCGCAGCGGCTCAGGCAGGGGCTCACAAACTTCGGATCAACCCGGGCAATATCGGCGGTGACGACCGCCTCCGCGCGGTAGCTGATGCGGCAGCAGACCACGGCATACCGATCCGGGTTGGTATCAACGCCGGCTCCCTGGAGAAAGAACTGCTTGAAAAGCACGGGCATCCTACGGCGCTGGCCCTTGTCGAAAGTGCTCTGCGCAACGTAGAGCGTCTGCGCAACATGGAGTTCGACGACCTAATCGTCTCGATCAAAGCCTCGGAGGTGGCGACCACAGTGGCCGCCAATCGGGCCTTCGCGGCACAATCCGACCTCCCGCTGCATCTGGGGATTACCGAGGCCGGCATCGGCCGCTCCGGCATTGTCCATTCAGCCGTTGGCCTCGGCCTCCTGTTGGCGGAGGGGATAGGGGACACCATCAGAGTTTCGCTAACCGGTGATGTGTCGGAGGAGGTCCTGGTCGGGCGCGACATACTTCTGTCTCTGGGGCTGATAAGTGGCCCGAGACTGGTATCGTGTCCGACTTGCGGACGCTGTCAGGTTGACCTGCCGGCACTGGCGCAGCAGGTTGAGCAACTTCTGATTGGCTTGGAGGAGCCGCTGGTGGTGGCGGTGATGGGCTGTGAGGTCAATGGCCCGGGCGAGGCGAGAGAAGCCGATGTCGGGCTTGCAGCGGGCCGTGACCGTGTCGCGCTTTTCAAGCACGGCGAAGTGGTAAAGACCGTGGAAATATCCCAGGCCCTCGACGCGCTCCGTGAGCTTATCGCCGAGATACTGGCAGATGAAAGGTCGTGACTGAGTGCGCGTCACTGAGTTTTACATTCACACCCTGCGCGAGGCGCCATCCGACGCCCAGATACACAGCGACAGACTCCTGCGCCGTGGCGGCTTCATTCGCCCCGTTGCCGCTGGTGTATTCAACTACCTGCCTCTGGGCTACATTGTGTTGGCTCGCATCGAGCAGATAGTGCGCGAGGAGATGAACGGCGCCGGCGCTGTAGAGCTATTCATGCCGGTGATGCAGCCGCGCGAGCTTTGGGAGAGAAGCGGGCGCTGGGACACCTTCGAGCCGCAGCCGCTGCGCTTCAAAGACCGCACTGGTCGCGAATTCTGCATGGGGCCGACTCACGAAGAAGTCATTACGACACTGGTCGCCGATGACATCACCTCGTACAAGCAACTGCCCGTGACCCTGTATCAGATCCAGACCAAGTTCCGCGACGAGCTTCGCCCGCGCGGCGGCCTGATCAGGGTCAAAGAGTTCAGCATGAAAGACGCCTACAGCTTCGACCTGGATCGCGCAGGGCTTGACATATCCTACGACAAGATGTACGAGGCCTATGTGCGCATATTCGACCGCTGCGGGCTACAGGTCGAGGTTGTTCTCGCCGAGGCCGGCTCGATGGGAGGCTTCGATACCCGCGAATTCATGCTCATCTGCGAAAACGGCGAGGACACTGTGTTCAAGTGCGATTCCTGCGAGTATGCCAG
>JALGTY010000357.1 GCA_029821145.1 Candidatus Zipacnadia bacterium | reverse complement strand
CTCTACGAGCCCTGCAATCTCCATCACGGCGGCGAGGACTACAAGGCGGCTCTCGATGTATTCGGCGACTGGGTAACTCACTGCCACATCAAAGATGGTGTAATCCGAGATGGCCAGTTCTCCAAGACTCACCTCGGAGATGGCGATGTTGACTTCGTGTGGGTAGTGGAGAATATGGAAGCGGCGGGCTACGAGGGAGATTACGCTCTGGAGTACGAGGTCGCGGACATTGAGCCGTGTGAAACCGGCATGAAGAAGTGGTACGACCGCTTCGCCGAACACTTCGCCTGAGCCGCTCAGTTCAGCGCCGACAGGACGGTTTCGGCGACCTGCTCTATCTGCGATTCGGTCAACCCCGGATACATCGGCAGCGATATGATTTCATCTGCCAGCGCTTCAGTCACTGGCAGATTTGCTTTGTCCAGGCCATAGGCCGCGCAAGCAGGGGACTTGTGCGGCGGGTCGGCGTAGTGGGTCGCAAAGCCGATGTCGGCGGCCTGCAGCGCAGCGGCGATCTCATCCCGCCGCCTGCTGCGCAGGGTGTAAAGATGGAAAACATGCTCGCAGTCCGAAGCCACCTTCGGCGTGATGATCTCGTCGTGTTGCAGTAACTGGTCATAAAGCGCCGCGTGCTGCCTGCGTTTTTCGTTATTCTCTGCCAGGCGACGCAGCTTGATACGCACGATGGCCGCCTGTAGCTCATCCAGCCGCGAGTTGTACCCGACGCACTCGAAGGTGCCTCGCTGCCGCTGGCCGTGGTCGCGCAGCATCCGCACATCGGCGGCGATCTCATCGTCATTGGTTGTGACCATGCCGCCCTCGCCGTAAGCGGACAGGTTCTTGGACATGTAGAAGCTGAAGACCCCGGCATCCCCGATCGAGCCGGCGGCCCGGCCCTTGTATTTCGCCCCGTGCGCCTGCGCCACGTCCTCTAATATCTTTATCCCCCTCGGCTCGCAGACGCCTTTGATGGCATCCATATCCGCCGGATGGCCGTAGATGTGCACAGGCATGACCGCGCGAGTGCGGTCGCTGATAGCCGCCTCCAGAGCCGTTGGGTCCATACAGAAATAGTCGGGCTCGATGTCCACCAATACCGGTGTAGCGCCGGCGTGGATGATCGCCTCGATGCTCGCGAAGAAGGTCCACGCCACGGTGATGACCTCATCACCGGCTCCCACGCCCATGGCGCGCAGAGACAGGTGCAGGGCCTCGGTGCCGTTGCCGACTCCGATGGCGTGTTCGACCCCGCAGAATTGTCCCCATTCGCTTTCGAGTGCCTGCACGTTCGGCCCCAGGAAAAGCTGCATGGACTGCAGGGCGTCGTCAATGGCTGCAAGCACTTCCTCGCGCAGTTCGAGGTACTCGGATTTCAGGTCAACGAGGGGAATTCCCAATGCCAAAACTCCTTGGCGTGTCACTTCGACTCCGGCTCTTATTGTTAGAAAACCCAATGCCCAAAAGGTTGCACGCAACGCCCCTGCTGGCACGCGCTTGGAAGGTTAACTCACTCCGCGACGGCGAAGTGGTAGTGCCATCGCGGCAGCTTGGCTCTGTCCGCAAGGCAGGCGAACTGCGCGTGGACCCGCATCCCGCGTGGGATAATTCGTGGCACTACGTGGCCTTCACCCAAGGCACCCGGCGGGTTCACGTCGTGGACCTGGCCGGCGAACTGGGCTGATCGCGGCCCCATAACAAAGCCATCTTCGCCTAATTCCCCTCCACTCAAAATCGGTGTGTATGTCCGACGTACCACGAATCGAAAATCGCCGGAATCCCACCGATTTCCGTTTGGACACCTGGAACCAAAGGGTATAATAGAAGTGATAGGTCGGTAGGTTATCGGCCATTTTTTCGTGTCCGCGTGGCCAAGATCGGGGGCGAGTGAGATGCTATTCCCATACAGCACGGAGCGCGAACTACAGCGGGTCCCCTACGCTACACTCGGCCTGATCGGTCTCAACGTGGTCATGGCTGCGGTTGCGTGGCCGAATGGTGAGCTGATGGCGCAGCTTATCTTCAGCCCGGACGACTTCCACTGGTGGCAGGTCATAACGGCGATGTTCATGCACGCCGGGCCCGAGCACCTCATCGCCAACATGGTCTTCCTGTGGGTGTTCGGCAGCCACGTTGAGGACGTGCTGGGCACCTGGAAATACCTAGCGCTCTATTTCAGCGCCGGACTGGCCGCCACCGGGATGCAGGTGGGCGGCGATGTGGTATTCCTCAGCAGTGTTCGAGGGTTGCTTGGCGCCTCCGGCTGCATAATGGGTCTGGTGGCCCTCTTCGCTACCCGGTTCCGCCGGGTCCCAGTCAACATATTCTATCTCTGGTGGTACCGATGCGGCACCTTCCAGGTTGCCGCAATCTGGCTGGCGGCGCTATACTTCGCCATGGACGTTCTCATGGGATTCGGCCTGGGGGCGGCCAGAATTCCCACCGGTGTCGCTAACCTTGCCCACGTCGGCGGCTTTCTGGCCGGGCTGCTGTGGGCTTACCTTCTACGGCTGCCTGCCGAGGCCCGGGCCGATGAAACAGGCCAGGAGGCCGCCCGGCTGGCCGCCTCAGGTATCTATGAGATGGCCGCCGTGACCGTCGAGCAGGAGATACAGAGGCGCCCTGGCGATCCGGAGCTGCACTGCAGGGCGGCCACCTATTACGAGATGAAGCCGCAGACGCGTCACCGCGCCACCGAGCACTGGAACATGGCGCTGGGCTTGTGGCTGCGGCGCGATGAGCAGGAGGCTGCGTTCGACCGCTGGGACCGGCTGATGTACGACCACAACCCGCAGCAGTTCGATCCCAACATCATCTGCGACCTGGCTGTGGCCCGCGAGAACGCCGGCCAGTTGTCAGCGGCCACCGAAATATACGCCGTGGTCGCCAACGGTCACGCTGCCAGCCGACCGGCCCCCCTGGCGGCGCTGCGGCTCGCCCATCTGCTACGTCGCATGGGTGACGATGACCTGGCCAGGCAGTGGTACCAGACCGTCCTCGAGAGATGGCCGGACAGCGACGAAGCACTCGATGCCCACGACGGTTTAGCGCAGCTCGGCCTGAGGTAGTGCTTGCTGGCTGAGCGCACGCGGCGGTTAGTCCCCGTCGTCCCGGTCGTAACCCCAGACGCTCCCCATCTTCACTTTGACCATATCAACTCGCCAGCGGAGTACGCCCATGTGGTAGCGCTGGTACCACGGTGCCGACTTTGCGTAGTAGGCCGTCACGATGTCCCCGTTCGCCAGTTGCACACTCGACGGATAGCCGCAATCCCGGTGCATCAGGCCCCCAATGAGGGTGAAGGGCCGCGACCATGTCTCTCCGTTGTCATCGCTGATCCGCCCGACGACACCGTACAGCTCCTCCAGACGGCTGCCGAAGGTGAGCAGGATTCTCCCGTCCGCGAGTTGCAGGAAGTG
>JALGTY010000356.1 GCA_029821145.1 Candidatus Zipacnadia bacterium | reverse complement strand
ATATCATTGATGAGTTGCTTGCGGGCGCGTAATGCCTCGATGGTGATCGGTTTCATCTGCAGCGGCTTGCTGATGGTTGGCCGCCGGGCACGGGCCGATACACTTTGTGCATCAATCTGAGCCGAGGCGTCGCCGTTCTGTTCGAGGCTATTGGTAATGAGCTGCTTGCGAGCGCGGAGGTTCTCGGCGAAGATCAGCGTTGTTGGCAGCGGCTCGCCGATGGCCGGCTGTCCGGTGAGCGCCGCGATGTTTCGCGTATGGATCTGGCCTGCCACCACATTGACCATTAGCAGCAGTGCCGCCGCGGTGACGGCGGCTACCGTCATCTGCCGCCACCTCCGCCTGCTGCGTGTCAGGCGCTCGGCGCGCCACAACAGTTCGCTCTCGACCTCCGCGGAGGGCTGTCGCAACGACGCCCGCCGCAGACGCTGTTCAAATCCTTGCTGGCTACTCATCATTATCACCCAGTATCTGCTGCAGCTTTTCCAGGCCGTACCGGTAACGGCTGGCTGCTGTGTTTATCGGAATATTGAAGATCTCGGCCATCTCAGCAAAAGTACATTCGTGCCAGACCTTCAGGATCACCGCTTCACGCTGCTCCAGAGGCAGTTGGCCGAGCGCTTCCTGCACTCGGAATGCCTCCATGCGGCTTTGCGGCTGCACATTGTCAGTGTCCACCAGATTGGTATTGTGGAGATCGAGCTGCATTGGCTTGCCCCTGGCGTACAGTTGGCTGGCCTTGTTGAGCGCCACCTTCAGCAGGTAGGCCCGTACATTGCGAATTCTGGTCACGCCGCGCCCCAGCTCTATCAGCGACAGGAATACTTCCTGCAGCAGGTCCTCGGCATCTTCTGTGTTAGCCGTGTGCAACAGCAGCATCTGATACACCAGGCTCGCGTAGGCTTCGTAGAGCTTCTGCAAGGCGGTCAGGTCGCCGCCAGCAAGTGCCGCTAGAAGGTTCCGGTCTTCTGCTGGGCCCACGGTTCTCATCTGCGACCGCCCTGGCCTGGGACACGGTTGTGTTTCATTACCTTAGTGTGCCCCGTGGGCCGGTTTTTGTCTAATATTTTTGGCGCCAGGCAAAGAAAATAGGCCAGCGCACAGTGCGCTGGCTGGCGTTCCGTCGCAGGATAGGGGCGAGGCTAGCTCTAGCCTAGCGTGCTCACCCAGTCGCCAATATAGTGCGTTGCCGCTATTACCACCACTGCAATGGCCAGGTGTTCCACAATAACCGAGAGGGGGCGCAGGCCCTGCAATCTGGCCAGAAATAGGCTCAGGACAACTATCAAGAGCAGACCCCAGGCCACGCTGACAACTATGGCAGTGGTGAGCGACAGGAGCGCGATCGGGATAACGAATGTCAAAGCGAAGACCAACTTGGACAGAAAGGTTGCTCCCGTCGCCTCCCAGATCTCGCGCGCGGAATGGTGCCCGGATGACTCCTCGGCGACGTGGATTCCCATGGCGTCAGACAGCGCGTCGGCCACTGCGACAACCAGAATCCCGCCGATGACAAGTGTATCAGAATGGGTACTGGAATGTAGTCCAACGATGACTCCGAGGGTGGTGATAATGCCCGAGGTCAAGCCAAAGCTGAAGCCTGTGCGGATCGAGTGTCTCATCTAGGCATCTGTCCTGAGAACATGGGTATTGGGCTGGGCTGTCGCTCGTGGACGAAAAAGGCCGCCGTGTATAGCGCGGCGACCTGATCAGATGTGGATTTCGCTATTATGGTGCCGAAGGCCGGATTCGAACCGGCACGGGCGCGAGCCCACTGCCTCCTGAGGACAGCGTGTCTGCCAATTCCACCACTTCGGCACCTGGCAGCAAGAGCATTTTACCCACAGTCCCAGGTGTTGTCAACTGAGCCGGACGCAGATTATCTCCCGCCGCACCGGAACTCAGGACTACCTGAAGCGGCATCCGAAAAAGGAGGATGCCCTGCGGGAACAGGGCATCTCCTTGAGATGAATGATGGCGGCATTTCGCCACCCTTCCAGGGCATCCTCCCAACCCCTACATTCCTACCCCAACCACTCCGTACTCATACTACCCGTCTCAACGTCTGCTCAAACATATCCTAACAGTTCCTGAAACACGATGCAAGAACCGTGCCAACTCGCCAGTTGGTGCCGGATCCGCGAAAGGAATCCAACATCCGCATGCGGAAATACTTATAGCGCGTCCTCACCAGCAGGCGGCAATTTCAGCGCGCAGTTTCGTGTGGCAACAGGGGAGAATTCAGGAATATGAAGCTGTATCTGGTCAGACACGGACAGTCGGTAGGCAATGAGTGCGGACACCTGCAGGGGCAGGATGCCAGCTTTGACAAGGGCCTTTCCGAGCTGGGCAAGCAGCAGTCGCAGAAAGTGGGTGAGCGTATGGCTGAAGCGGGCATCACGGCGCTCTATACCTCGCCGCTGCCCAGAGCTGCACAAACTGCCGCCCGGATTGCCAGCGCCTGCACCCTGCAGGCCACACAGCGCGACTGGCTCAAGGAAGTCAGCTACGGAGAGTTGGAAGGCCGGCCAAAGGAGGAAACTCTCAAGCTTTGTCCACAGGCATATGACCCGCACTGGCGGCGAGAAAACAACGTGCCTGGAGGCGAACCGTTCAGGGACAGCTACATGCGGGCACGCACCGCAATCAGTGCATTGACCGCTGACCGCGACCAGGAGGATGTCATCTGTCTGGTCACCCACGGCGAGTTCTTGAGCAGACTCATAGATACGTTGCTGGAAGCGAGCGAGGTTGGCTTTCCCCGATATCTGTTGGATAATGCCTCCGTTACTCACTTCGTGCGCCATCCCCACGACGAACGAGGCGTGTGGCTTTGCCATTACATGGGCGACACCAGCCACTTGCGAGGCCTTGGTTCGCCCGCCGGCAAGGACGGCTGGTAGCAGCTCGACTTCGCGCCCAATGCAACAGCCGCCCCGCACCGGGCGGCCTTTCGAGCAAGTGAGCCATGACCTAGCGGGGTTTATCCGGACTCGGCCTCGGTCTGCACTTGGCCTTGATAGTCGAGTTTCCACGCGGGACGCTTGCGGAACGGCTCGTTGTAGGTGGCCTCGATGCGGCCGGATTTTTCCAAGCTCATCATGCACGCCCTGATACAGCCGCCAGCACCGCACACGGCGTAATAGCCGGTACTGCTCAACATCGTCTTGTAGTAGTCCACCAGGGTCCCGGTGGGGAACTCATCGGTCTTGCGCCAGGTGCCACCTGCCACCGTATAGGACAGCTTGTAAGCCTCCTCTTCGGACATCTCCTGCTCGGCCACGTTCAGGCGCAGGCCGGGGCAATCAAGGGCCAGGAACGGAGAAGCCTCCTTATTCAGCCCGTGGTGCGTGAGACAGCACTTGCCCATGTCCACATCCGCCCACTCATAGACCTTGTCCTCTATCTGGATGCTGACCG
>JALGTY010000355.1 GCA_029821145.1 Candidatus Zipacnadia bacterium | reverse complement strand
ATCACATCAGTTCCGCGACATTCTCCCTGACCTTGCGGATAGCGTCCAGCATCAGGTCCATATCGGAGCGGTCGCCCAGGAGGGTGTGGTGAGACAGGCTGCAACCTTCTTCGGCAAGGATGCGGTCCGCTACCGGCGTCTCGACCTGTGCGTAGTCAGGTGCGTCAACGCCGGCAGGCCAGCAGACGGGGCCAAAGTTCCGATTCACGAATAGTGGGTTCTTCTGGATAGGGTGCAAGTGGCCACTGCGCAGGGGCAAACCCTCGGCTGCCATTGCCTCCTTGAACCGTTGCAGGCTGAGGCCCTCGAACTCGTCCGACTTGAACTTGAAGTGGTAAAAGTAACAGCCCCAGCGAGTCATCTCGGGCCGGCGGGGCATCGGCTCAACGCCCGGAATTTCTCGCAGGCCCGTCTCGAAATACATCGCATTAGCCGTGCGCCGCTGGATTTGCTCGGGTAAGCGCTTGGTCTGCTGGTAAGCTATCGCGCCCTGCCACTCGGTCATCCGCAGATTGCTGGCAACGATGTGGTGCTCGTAGAACGGTCGGCCCGAAAGGCGGCCAATGTGGTGAAAGCTGTAAGCCTTCTGGGCGAGTTGCTCATCCTGGGTGGTAACGATTCCGCCCTCGCCGCAGGTGAGACCTTTGCCCATCTGTAGCGAGAAACAGCCAATATCGCCTAAGCTGCCACAGCCCTGCCCCTTCCACTGGGTGCCGTGGGCGTGGCAAGCATCCTCGACCACAAATAGTCCATGCTTCTTGGCAATGGCGTTAATGCGATCCATATCGGCGGGATAACCAGCGTAATGCACGGGGATGATGCCGGCAGTGCGGGGAGTGATGGCCGCCTCGACAGCATCGGGATCAATCTGATAATACTCGGGCTCAATGTCAACGATGACCGGGATGGCATTGACCAGGATGACCGCCGTAGCCGTGGCCACAAACGTCGAAGCGGGGCAGATGACCTCATCACCGGGCTTGATGCCAATGGTCTTCAGGGCACATTCAATTGCCTGGGTGCCATTGGTGACAGCGACGGCGTACTTGACGCCTTGATACTCGCTGAAGGCGTTTTCAAACTTGCCTACCCATGAGTCCTTAGCCTCCTGGTAGCCGCCACGCCACCAGATATGCGAATGGAGCACATCTAACAGAGCCTCCTCCTCCGGCGCGCCGAACTCCGGCCACGCTACACCCAGGGGTCTGTTAATTGTATTGGGGCCTCCGTTTATCGCTAATTTGGCCATTCGGAGTTCCCTCCTGATAGTCCGATGTGATGAGGCCGGTTCGTCGTCTGAGATGGAAGTCCTCGCGGGAGGTAAATCCGGGCTTCAGGGTTGCCGGTCTATCTGCAGAATTGCAGCGAGAGTCGCCTGGACTGCCATTGCGGCGTTCTCGATATCTACTGTCTCAGCTACGTCTCCCTCGGAGTGATAGTTAGGGTCCTTGTATGGATAGGAACCAATGTTGAGCACTGCGGCGGGGTAGCCAGCATTTATGAACGAACCGTCGTCATCATTCGGCGTCGGTCGGTGGTATTTGCTTTGAATCAAGCCGATCTCATACGCCTCGTTGACTTCAGCCATGAGGTCAGCGAGCTGTTCACCCTCAGGGGTGGTGTACCTGGTTACGTTGATCTTCTTGCCGGCTTCGGTGTCCTCGGGAGATTTGCAGCCAATACCGTCAATATTGAACACCGCCACGATGGTATCGCCACGTTCTTTGGCGTTGTTGGCCGCGGTCGCGCTTGTCCAAGGCGTATGCTCCTCATTGCAGTAGATGAACCAGATGGAGCGACGGGAGTCGTAGTTGGCAAGTACGCGGGATACCTCCATGTTACCGACCGTGCCAACAGCATTATCGTTGGCGCCCGGCGAATCTATCCAGCTCTGGGAATCTTTGTGCGAGATGACCACAATGATCTCGTCAGGATGCACGCTGCCAGTCTTCTTGGCGTAGATGTTGTAGGCCGTGTACCAAGGATCTTCGGGCAGAGGCGGGGAGAACCAGGAACTTTTGGGTGTCTTCGCAGTATCACAGCGGTACGCCTGCACCTGCACTGGCTCCTTCTCGATGGCGTATCCCCAGCTTTCCAGTTCCCCCTGAATGAAATCGTCAGCCTCGTAGAGGGTGTTCTTTTCGTGGCCGGGCAATGTGTAGTTGAGCTTGCGATAGGGCAGTGGGTCTTTTGCCAGGTAGAACAGGTTCTCGCGCATTCGCGGCTCTTCCACTTGTTGAATAATGTCCAGTGTGGGGTCGGGAGTTGAGGTACGGCTCACGATAATCCCTCCTTGTGAGATCGCCGTAAAGGGTGCCGGCGGCTATTATAGAAGCAGGCGGATTTGAAGTCAAGCGCATCTCGTGCCAGAACAGTCGCTTGATATTGTCCAGAGCTATCGGTCAACTTTCTGGTCAGCAGGATGCGGTTTATGGCACTGCTATTTCTCGGCCACGTAGAAGATGCGGTCGGAGCGGGCCGTCGGCGGCTTGAAGGTATAGCCGTTGTAAGCGGTTATCGCGCTGAAGCCGGCCGCGGCCAGCATGTGTTTCACTTCAGATTCGCTGTAAGCTCGCTCGTAGTGAACTTCTTCAAACTCGTGTGGCCCTCCGGAGCCTTCCCAGCGAAACCACATATCAATGCGACAGATCTCGCGATCCGGATACCAGTGCGATTTCCACGAGTATTTCAGAGGATCTCTGCCTCTTAGATTATCCTGAGTAAAGAGCCCGGCACGCAGGGCTAACGCAGTGTTCAAGTCGAAAATGAATATGCCTTCGTCAGCCAGGCTCCGCCAGACGCCGGCAAAGCAGCTTTGCAGCGCCGGCGGGTCGAGAATGTAGTTAAGACTATCGTAAAGTGAAACAACGGAGTCGAGGCTCTCACGGGCGAGGGCTGGCCGGGAAGCGTCCATTGTGGCCGCTGGCAGAGGCGGATTCTGGGTTCGGCAGTAGCGAACCATCGGCTCAGACAAATCCGCTCCGAAGACTTGATAACCTCGCCGGATAAGCTCCGAGCCGACCCGGCCCGTCCCACAGGCCAGGTCGAGTACCCGGCGGGGCTGGCGGTTGTGGCGCTGGAGCAGCGCTTCGGCGTAGTCCACCCAACTCTTGTAGGGCACCGCGCTCATCAGCCGGTCGTAGTAGGGAGCGACCTCGGCGAACTCGCCGCTGCCCGGTTTGGTAAATTGCTCAGGCAGCGGCGGCTTGTCGCCCCTCCATCTGCTCCATATCTGGCTCAATTTCAGGCGCATCCCTCAACTTAGTAGTCTCTGAGTTTATCAAATTCGTCCAGCATCGCCATAAAGTTGTCATACTTGGTGCCATAGGCCACGCTGTGACTGGGACCTAAGATAAAGCCGCCTCCGGCTTTGGCGCTTTCCATTGCCCGGCGCACGTCAGCCCGAACATCCTCGGGGCTACCGGCGAC
>JALGTY010000354.1 GCA_029821145.1 Candidatus Zipacnadia bacterium | reverse complement strand
CTCAACGGCAACGGCGTCGGGCAGGATGCCCGACCTACGCGATAATGTTCAATATGCCCGACCCTCCTTCGTCAAGGCTACGGCGAACAAGGTTGTGCCACGCGGCTCAGACCCAGGGGACAGTCCCTAGAGGGACAGTGCCCTCAGCGTATCTCAAAAAAGGAGCAGCGTCTCGAAAGCCTGTGGCACGCGATGGTATTTGGGATGCCCGGCCCACAGAGGGATTCCAGAGCGGCGCCGCGAAATACCGCGACATACTACGCGGCCCTGCAGATGCAAAGGAGTGATTCTCACGATGGAAAAGCGCAAGTGCGGCAAATCCGACATTGAAATCTCTGTGGTGGGCATCGGCTGCTGGTCGTTCGGCGGCGGAAAAGATGACTACTGGGGCCAGCAGGACCAGCGAGCTGTGGATGAAGTGGTCAGTGCGGCTCTCGACCAGGGAATCAACTATTTCGACACGGCCGAGGGCTACAACGAGGGCCGCAGCGAGGAGTCGCTGGGCCAGGCGCTCAAGACCAAGCGCGATAAGGCGATAATCAGCACCAAGATAACCCCCTCCAACACCGAGCCGGAAACACTGCGCCAGCACTGCGAGGACAGCCTCCGGCGCCTCAGCAGTGACTTCATTGACATCTACTACGTCCACTGGCCGATAACGGACCGTTCGGTAGAGGAGGCTTTCGCCACGCTGATGGACCTGAAGTCCGAGGGGAAAATCCGCTCGGTAGCGGTGAGCAACTTCGGGGTACAACAATTGGGCGAGGCAATAGCTACCGGCGCGCAGATTGACCTCAATCAGATTTGCTACAATCTGCTGTCCCGCGCTATCGAAGTCGAAATCGTACCGCTGTGTCTCGAAGCGAACATCGGCATCGTGCCCTACATGCCACTGATGCAGGGCCTGCTTACCGGCAAATACCGCACCGTTGACGAGGTGCCGCCGAACCGTCGCAGAACGCGCCATTTTCAGGGAGAGGTGCCACCGGCCCGCCACGGCGAACCAGGCGCGGAAGAACTCACCTTTGATATTGTCGGCCAACTGCGCCAGATTGCCGCCGAAGAAGATATACCGATGGCGCAGTTATCGCTGGCCTGGGCTGTGGCCAAGCCGGGTGTGACCTCGGTGCTCGTCGGCGCGCGCAACCGCCAGCAACTCGAAGACAACGCGCGCTCTGCCGACCTCGACCTGAACCAGGAACTGATTGGACGGCTGGACAATCTAACTCAGCCGCTGCTGGATGCACTCGGTCCGAATGCCGATTACTGGGAGTCCGGAGAAAAGAGCCGAACGCGCTGAGCCTCGATTATTCGTAAGTGGAATGAGAGCCAACGACCTCGGGCTGGAAGCTGAGAATTGACCCACGCCTGCGGCGCGGGTACCCCCATTCTCACCTGACCTGTGCCAAACACAGGTCAGGCCGAGCTACGGGTTGTGTGAATCATTCAAGCTAAAGCGAGAAAACTACATCACCAGCTCACGGAGGTAACAATGACACCGCGAGACCGCTGGCTGGCGCTGCTTAACAGAGAGAGTTACGACCGCGTCCCCCTCACTTACAGGGCGACTTCGGAATTTACCGAGAAGCTCCTGGCCTACCTGGACTGCGACACGTTCGAGCAGGCCCGAGAGCGGCTGCACATAGAGCCTGTGGTCACGGTGTCGCCGCGCTACGTCGGGCCGCCGATTGAGGCCGACAAGGACGTGTACGGCATCAGATACCAGTACACCGACTACGGTGAGGGCACATACCACGATGCCGTCTTCCATCCCCTGGCCGAATACGATTCCGTCGAAGAGATCGAGGATGACTACCAGTGGCCCGATCCTGACTGGTGGGACTATTCAGGCATCGCCGAGCAGATCGAGGGCAAGGAGGATTGCATCATCCGAGGTGGCGCTTATGAGGAATTCGCCACCTTCAAGTTCCTCCGAGGCGTCACGCGAGGCTATCTGGACCTGGTCGAGAAGCCCGAAATCGTCCATTACTGCATGGGCAAGCTGACCGACCTGAGATACGAAAACGCGGCCAGAATCTACGAGCAGATTCCCGGCAAGGTCATCTGGACATGGGTGGCCGAGGACTTCGGGACCCAGGACGGCCTGCTGATTTCATTAGAGCATATCCACGAATTCTTCCTCCCACACATGAAGCGGATGATTGATCTGGTCCACGAGGCAGGCGCCTTCGCCTTCCACCACAGCGATGGCGCAGTAAGTGAGAACCTGCCGCAGATGATCGAAATCGGGATTGATGTTCTGGAGCCTGTGCAATGGCGCTGTAAGGGCATGGAGCGCGAGGGACTGAAAGCCGATTTCGGCGATGATCTGGTGTTCATGGGCGCGATGGATAACCAATACACGCTTGCCCGTGGCTCGATGGAAGAAGTAAAGCAGGAGGTGGTTGACAATATCCGGATATTGGGCGAGGGCGGAGGCTATATGCTCGGCTGTTGCCATAACATCCAAGTCGTAAGCCCGCCGGAGAACATCGTCGCCATGTATGACACGGCGTACGAGGCCGGCTGGATGTAGAACACAACTGTCGGGCTGGAAGCCCAACCCACGGGAGAGAAGGGAATGCGTAAGCGCTGTCAACGAAGACCGCGGCGCGGAGGACCAGTGGACCGGACGGAGGAGTGAATGCCGACGCGGCGAACTGAGCAAGGGTCGCCTGCGGCCTCGACAGATGGCGCCTAGCGGCATTGTGAGCTACCGGGAAATCGCAGCAAGCAGGTGGAAGCCATGGAAGATCAACAGATCGTGGAGAACGGCACTGTTGCGCAGGATGGTACTGGTGCCGGGTCTTTGCGCGCCGGCGTAGCCAAGAGCGATATCACCACCAGTGCAGCAGGCGTAGTGGTTCATGACCCGCTGTACGCCAAAGCTCTAGTTCTGGACGATGGCAAGACAATAGTGGTCATCATCGCCATGGACGTTGTAGCGATCGGTGGTATCAGTGATGTCGGTGACGACTTCCTAGCGAAGCTGCGCAACCGAATAGAGGAAGAGCTTGGGGTCCCCGGCGACAGTGTTCTGGTCAACGCCTCGCACACCCATCCGCCAGGTCGGCTGCTCTGCGACGACGCCGAGCAGGTTGACAGGACGTTCGATGCCGTCAGCCGGGCCATGCAGAGCATGACAGCGGTCAAGGTCGGCACAGGTGTCGGCCATGAAGATCGCATCCAGATCAATCGCACCCTCAGGCTCAAGGACGGGAGAGGCTGGACTATCCGCCAGGCCCATCCCTGCCCATGGGATGAAGAGGTCGCAGGTCTTGGCCCAGTTGACCCTGAGATAGGCATCCTCCGCATAGACCGGATGGACGGGAGACCGCTGGCTGTCGTCTATAACTTCGCCTGTCATCCCCTCATCGGCGTTCCCGGGGGCGCTGTCACAGCCAATTACCCGGGGTTTGCCTCAAGCGTTATCGAGGAGAACCTGGGCAATGATGCAATGGC
>JALGTY010000353.1 GCA_029821145.1 Candidatus Zipacnadia bacterium | reverse complement strand
TGGCCCTTGAGGGTGACAGGCCCGGTGGCCTGACGGGACGGGACAAGCTGCGGCTGGAGGCGTTCGCGGAAACACTGGAGGCGCGGCGCTGAAGTCAAGCCTGATAACGCGCCATGTGCGGGCTGGGTCGTTTGCAAATGACTGGCCGCCAGAGTGCAAACCTAGTTTGGTGCGGCCAAGTAAACCAGAGGTGATCTGAGATGAGAATGTGGACACGCTGTCTGATGCTGATGCTTGCCATCACGGTCTTTGGCTGTCTGGCTTACGCCCAGCAGGCGGCCCAAATGCAGGGCACCGTCTATCTGAGGGGCGGCCAGGTCATTACCGGCAACATCCAGAGCGCCGAGCTGGGCTTTCGCGACGGCACCGGCACCGGCGTAGGCACCGAGCTTCCCGGTAACGGCGCTATAGCAATCAAGATGCCCGACGGTGCCGTGCTCAATGTGCCTGCCGCCGATATCGCCGTGATCGAGGCCAAATGGCAACATGTCCCGCAGGCGCGTAGCAACCCGTGGCAAGTTATGGAATTGAAGGTCACCAAGCGTGACGGAACCGTTGTCGCCGGCGCCCCCGACTGGTTCATGCACGCCAGTTCCGTGGCTGTCGAAACTCAGCCCGGGCAGGTCAAGCGCATACACGCGTTCCCGCTGGCCACGGACTTCGCACCCGACGACCTGCTGGTCAAGATCGAACTGGGTGCGGTCGCGCCCGCACCGACACCGATCACTCCTGTCACTGAAACGCCTGTGACTACGCCGTCCACACCCACAGCACCCACGCCGGTCGTGACGATAACGCCAGTTGAGCCGGTCACTGAGACGCCCAGCGTCGCGGTCACGCCACAGCCTACAACTCCCGCTACCGAGATCGGTGAGGTCCACGTCCTGCCATCCCAGGATGTGGTGATAACGCTGCACTGCCCCAACTGCGGACAGGCGATCACGCTACTGATCAGGGTCTCGGCGCTGCAGGGCGTGGCTACCGGGGCCAGCGGCGTATCAGTCAGCCCGGTCGTGCCAGCGCCCCAGTAGAGGCCGACAGAACATACAAGCTTGGCGACCTGCAGCATTGCCTCAGGTCGCCCGGAGGTTTGCTCAGCGAAGGCCTATGGGCCGCAGTTTCATCGCCATGGGCCTTCTGAGTCTCTCCTGAATCGCGTAGCTTGGGCTTCCAGCTCAGATTATTCGTCAGCACGTAGGGCGGGCTTTCTAGCCCGCCGCCGTTGGACTTTCGGCACCGGCCAGGCTGGAAAGCCTGGCCTACGTGGAATTATACCGTGTCATTTCGGAGGTACTTGAGAAAACGGCACTGCGATGCTCTAGAGACACTTTTCGGCCAGGTTTCTACGCCGACACCGAAGCCTTTTCTCGGAAGCTACCTGCACGATGAAGCAACAGCCGACATTTGAAACCGAACGCCTGGTTCTGAGACCATTCACCTTGGCGGATGCCCCGGACGTGCAGCGGCTGGCCGGCGATCTAGCCATCGCAGCTACCACCGGTGGCAACATACCTCACCCCTACGAAGATGGAATGGCCGAAGAATGGATCTCAGGCCACCAGGAACAATACGAGAATGGTAATGCTATCCATTTTGCAGTCGTGGTTCATTCAGACAATTCTCTGATCGGCGCAATTGCCCTGACGGTGAGTCAGGACGCCGCGAGAGCCGAACTTGGCTACTGGATGGGCAAGGACTATTGGGGTCAGGGCTATTGCACAGAGGCCGCCAGGCCCGTAGTGAAGTATGGGTTCGAGGTGCTGGAGTTGAACCGCATCCACGCCTGTCATTTCGGCTCCAATCCCGCATCGGGCCGCGTGATGCAGAAAATCGGCATGACGTACGAAGGTTGTCGCAGGCAACACTTCTGCAAGTGGGGTGAATTCGAGGACTGCGTGGATTACGCCATCCTCAGATCAGAGTACGAGGCGCAAGAGGAGTAGCGTTATGACGCCACAAGAGCAATTGGCATTGCTGAGCGGCGATGCCATCATTGTTGAGACCGAAGGCGAGCTTCTGGAAAAGCTGGAATCCGGCCGGCCGCTGCGCATCAAGTACGGGGCCGACCCCAGCGCGCCCGACCTGCACCTGGGCCACAGTGTGCCGATCCGCAAGCTGCGCCGCTTTCAGGACCTCGGCCACCAGATTATCTTCATCATCGGCGATTTCACGGCCCGCATCGGCGACCCCTCCGGCCGCACCAAGACTCGCCCGATGCTGAGCCCCGAGCAGATCGAACAAAACGCCAAGACCTATGCCGAGCAGGTTGATCTTATCCTCGACATAGACAAATGCGAGATCGTCTATAACAGCGAGTGGCTGGCGCCGCTGGGCTCGGCCGGCCTGTTCGAACTCGCCTCGCATTACACCGTCGCCCGGATGCTGGAGCGCGATGATTTTGCCAAGCGCCTGCAAGAGGAGACGCCCATCTCCCTGGTGGAGTTGCTATACCCGCTCATCCAGGCCTACGATTCGGTGGCCATCAAGGCCGATGTGGAAATCGGCGGCACCGACCAGACCTTCAATTTCCTCATGGCCCGCGACATCATGCGCGCTTATCATCTGCCCCCGCAGGTCGTCATGACCTGGGACCTGCTGGTCGGCACCGACGGGCACGAAAAAATGAGCAAGTCTCTGGGCAATTACATCGGCATAGCCGAGCCGCCCCAGGAGATGTACGGGAAGCTGATGTCCATCTCCGATGAGGCCATGGGACAGTACTACCGCCTGCTTCTGGATAAGACGCCGGAACAGGAAGCAGAGCTGATGGCGGACATCGCCGCCGGCAAGCTGCACCCGAAGGCTGCCAAGAGCGCCCTGGCTAAAGAGGTGGTCGCCTGTTATCACGACCCGCAGGCGGCCGAGGCAGCCGCGGCGGAGTTTGAGCGGGTCTTTGCCGAGGGCAAACTGCCCAGTGACATCCCCGAAGTTGCTGTCCCGCCTGACAAGCTCGACGCCGAGGGCAAAATCTGGATTATAGACCTCATCACCACCGCCGGATTTGCGTCCAGCAACGGCGAGGCGCGGCGCTTCGTGCGCCAGGGCGCAGTGCATCTCAACGACGAGCTGATTTCCGACGAGACGCTGGCAGTGCAGGTCCGTGGTGGCGAAGTGTTGAAGGTTGGGAAGAGACGGATAGCGAAGCTAGTTGTGAGCCAGTAACCGGCCAGACACTATAGGGGGTCGCCGGCGGCCCCGAGGAGGCATACGATGAGTGATAATAATGGTGGCCGAGATATTCTCGGTGTTGTGGGTGCTGCGGTAATCGGCGCGCTAATCGGGGCTGGAGTAGCCTTGCTGATGGCGCCCAAGCCCGGCTCCGAATTGCGGGAGGACCTCAAATCATCGGCTCAAGCAGCCGTCGAGAAGCTTCAGCAGGTCGCCGAACAGGTTGGGGACCAGGTCAAAGCCGCCACTGAAAAAATAGCCGAGGTGCAGGACGCGGAAGCCGAGCCGCAAGAGCCACCGTC
>JALGTY010000352.1 GCA_029821145.1 Candidatus Zipacnadia bacterium | reverse complement strand
GGAGTTCCTCAACCGCGTGGACGAGATCATCGTGTTCCATGCGCTGACGCAGGATGAGATACTGCAGATAGTGGACCTGATGATGGAGCGCTTGCAAAAAGCCCTGCAGGAGCGTAACATAGGTCTCCGGCTTACGGACGAAGCCCGGAAGCTGTTGGCTGCAAGGGGCTATGATCCCGAGTACGGCGCGCGGCCGCTGCGGCGTCTGATTCAGAAAACGGTGGAGAACCCCGCCGCGGGTGCAATTCTGCGCGGCGATTTTGCTGAGGGTGACACCATCCTTGTCGAAGCCGCCGATGACGAGATTGTGCTGCGCAGCGGATAGGCTGACACATTCGCACCATTACATGCATCGCGTAGCTCGGGCTTTCTAGCCCGAGTTCCCGTATGTCTCGCGTAAGTCGGGGCAGGCTTTCCAGCCCGACACTATTGTGAGCATCTTGGACCCTCGTAATCAAGCTTGAGAATAGGTAAGGAGCAATAATCGAAATGTGCGGCATTGTCGGTTACATCGGAACGCGCCAGGCCCCCCAAATCTGTCTCGCCGGCCTGCGGCGGCTGGAATATCGCGGCTATGACTCGGCAGGTATTGCGGTAGTCCACGACGGCGAGTTGGACGTGCGCAAAGTCGTGGGCAAGCTCGATACTATGGACGAAGAGCTCGAAAAGAATCCACTGGTGGGCACCATCGGCATCGGTCATACCCGCTGGGCCACCCACGGCAAGCCATCGGTGGAGAACTCGCACCCGCACCTGTCCGATAACGGGCGCATCGCCGTCGTGCACAACGGCATCATCGAAAATTACCAGGAGTTGCGCGAGCAGTTGACCGGCGAGGGCTATGAGTTCAAGTCCCAGACCGATACCGAAGTCATGGCCCACCTGGTGCAGAAGTACTACGAGGGCAATCTGCGGGCAGCGGTATGCCGCGCGGTTGCCGACCTCGAAGGCGCGTTCGCCTTCGGCATCATCTGCGCTGATAGCCCGGGGGAACTGGTCGCCGTGCGCCGCTTCTCGCCTCTGGTGGTCGGCATCGGTGAGGGCGAAAACTACATCGCCTCCGACATGGGCGCTATCCGCCAGGAGACCGACCGGGTCTATGTCATTGACGATGATGAAGTGGCGCTGATTACTACCGACGGCATCGAGCTGACCGACCTGGACCTCAACCCGATTGAGCGCGAGGTGTTCGTGATCCCCTGGCCGGCAGATGCTGCGCAGAAGGGCGGCCACAAGCACTTCATGCACAAGGAGATTCACGAGCAGCCCGATGCGATGCGCAACTGTCTGGCCGGTCGGCTTTCCGACCCCGGCAAGCCGATTAAGCTCGAAGGCCTGAACATGACCGAGCAGGAGATAAAGAACCTGCGCAGGGTCGTGTTCACCGCGTGCGGGACCGCCTACCACGCCGGCCTGGTCGGGCGCTTTTTGATGGAGAGCCTCGCGCGTATCCCGTCAGAGGCCGACCTCGCCGCCGAACTGCGCAGCCGCGACCCCGTCGTCCTGGATAATACGCTCTGCATCGTCATCAGCCAGTCGGGCGAGACCGCCGACACGCTGGTGGCCCTGCGCGATATGAAAGCCAAGGGCGCAAAGGTCATCTCGGTGCTCAACGTGGTGGACAGCTCAATCGCCCGCGAATCTGATGGCGTGGTCTATATCCAGGCCGGGCCGGAAATCGGCGTCGCCTCGACCAAGGCTTACACGCTGCAGATCTTCACCATGGCGATGATAGCGATTCACTTCGCCGAGGTGCGCGGCGCGGCTGACCCTGAACTGATAAGAACCCTGAAGCAAGACCTGCTGAATACCCCGAAGCTGGCTGAAGAACTGCTGGCCCGCGAGGACGACGTCAAGGCGATAGCGGCCAAGCATTACGAAAAGCCCAACTCCCTCTACCTGGCTCGTGGCGTCAACCTGCCTTCGGCAATGGAAGGCGCGCTGAAGCTCAAAGAGATTAGCTACATCCATGCCGAGGGATATTCCGCCGGCGAGATGAAGCATGGCCCCATCGCTCTGGTGGAGCCGAACCTCTTCACCGTCGCCATCGTTGTCGAGGGCGAAGTCTATGAGAAGATGATCGCCAATATCATGGAGATCAAGGCTCGCAGCGGCCCGGTGATTGCAGTTGCCACCGACGGCGATGAGCAGATACCGGCAACCGGCCTGGACGAGGACGCCGACCCCGATGATGTCGCCGCCCAGCCCAATGACATGATCTGGGTCCCACCGACCCACGAGCTGATTTCGCCGATTACTGTGGCGATCCCGTTACAGCTATTGGCCTATCACATCGCCGACATGCGCGGCGAGCACATAGACCAACCCCGCAACCTCGCCAAAACGGTAACGGTCGAGTAGTAGCCGGGCCATTTGCAGACCAAAGCCGCGCGGCCACCTCTGGTCACGCGGCTTTTTCTTGTGCTTGTATGACCCTCGCAGGAACTTACGTCACCTCTGTCGAAATGTCGCCTGAACCTGCAACGTGTGCCAAAAGGAGCAGCAAAATGGAACCTGTGAAAGTCGGCGTTGTTGGATGCGGAGTAATGGGGCCGAGACATGCCGAGGTCGCGAAAGAATCGAGGGTGCCGAGCTGTGCGCAGACCCCGACGTCGAGGCAGTCGTGCTGGCGCTGCCCTGCCACGGGCGCTTTGCACTTGCCATGGAAGCCTTCGCACAGGGCAAACATGTGCTCACCGAGAAGCCCGTCGCCATGAACGTCGGCGAGGTCGAGCAGATGATTGAGGCTCGCGGGGACCTGGTTGCGGCATGTTGCAGCGAACGGTACCGCTTCCCTGAAGGGGCGCAAGTGGCTACCGAGTTCGTTGCGAGTGGTGCGCTCGGAGACCTCCGCGAGGTCTATCACCGCTCGTTCTCGCCGGCGGGGCCACCACCTGACGGCCCGCGTCCCGAATGGCGGCTCAAGCGTCACCTCAACGGCGGCGGCTTCATGGTCAACTGGGGCTGCTATGACCTGGACTATCTGCTGGGGATCTGCGGCTGGAAGCTCAAGCCGCAGACGGTCTTCGGCCAAACCTGGACGATAGCGCCGCAGTTGGCCTCACACGTCCCCGAAGGCTCCGACGCCGAGACACACTACACGGCACTGATCCGCTGTGAAGGCGGGACTATGCTCAAGATCGAGCGCGGCGAATACATGGCCATCGGCACCGAAGACGCCTGGCAGATTATCGGGACGAAGGGCTCGCTGCGGCTCACAATGCTGCAGACCAAACCGAAGCAGCTGATCTTTGACGAGGCGACTGAGGAGGAAGGCTGCCAGTCGCGCATCGTATGGGAAAGTGATGAGGAAGCTAACGTTCATCTGGTCAGTAAGGGGCCCGCTTTGGACCTCGCTGCGGCGATCCGCGAGGGTCGCGAGCCGAGCACGACACTCGAGAAGGCCCTCATCGTCCAGCAGATCACCGATGCCGTCTATGCGTCGGCGGCTTCGGGCGAAGCTGTCAGCATATAGGCCCGACCGTGCCTGGAGGAGACATCACCATGGCCACAAGCGGTGAGAATGAGCTACGTACCTGCGACATCCCGTACAGCTCGGCGGGGCATGAACTGCAGACGATAGATGTGTTCCTGCCAGGTAGCGCAGGCAATGGCGCGTGCATCTTCTTCATCCATGGCGGCGGGTGGTCTGCCGGTGACAAGACCGGCTGGCACATGGTCATGGAGCACTTCTGTGACCTCGGCTATGTCTGCACCTCTGTCAACTATCGCCTGAGGCCACAGGTTCATGCAGCGCATTGCAGCCTACGGGTCCTCGGCGGGTGGGCACCTGGTCGGCATGTTGGCGACTATCGCACCCGAAGACGACCTTGGCATGACCGACGAGGTGACGATCCGCGACACTCGCCCACAGGCGGCTGTCTGCATGTGCCCGGTGCTTTCGCTCCCGCGATACAATGAAGAATTTCTGCCGGAGCTTCTGGGCGAAGAGTGGGCATCTGATCCGGAGCGTGCGCCGCTGGCCTCGCCCGAGTATCGCCTGACCGGAGCGGAGCCACCGTTCCTCATCGTCGTCGGTGACGCGGACACCACGACTCCCCTTGCTGCCCAGCAGGCCTTCAGAGATGCCCTCGAAGTCAAGGGCGGCTTGGCGCAGATTGCCGTCATCTCAGGAGCCGAACATGGCGCCTTCTACGGCGTCACTTCCCAGCCGCAGAAAGACGCCCTGCCATTCGTTGAACGCTTTGTAGCGACCACGCTGAAGGTCCAATAGCTCGTCGTCACACGATTCACAACGAGAATGCGGCAGGTCTTCTTCGACCTGCCGCATTTGCTGTTACAGGGCGCTGAGCCCTATTCCCAGAACTTCCCGCGCTCGCGGGCGCTTTCGTAGCGGCCATCGCTGACACCGCCGCAGTTGGCCCACTCGGGGATGAGATTGCCCGGATTCTCGCAGACCATCTTGATGTCCGGGATGCGCTCCCAGATGAGCTCATAGACATCATGCCCGCTGATAACATCGCCGGGCTTGAGGCCCAGCAGGTGGAAGGTGTTGAGGTCCTTGAGGCGGTCGCGGAGGGCGCACATGGCGTCGCAGATTTCGCGGCCGGGATCATATCCGGTGCACGGCGGGCAGATCATGCACGCACCCTCGATCAGCTCGATTTCGATATCCGGGTTCTCGCGGATGGCTTCGACGGCCTCGTAGAGGTTGTCCACCTCCAGGGGCTCGTCATGGTGGCGGCCCCAGAAGCACATCATGCAGAGCAGATGGTGGGCGCGGATGCGGAGACGTCCAAGTCTTTCCATTTCCTCAACTGATTCCTCCTTAGCCCGGGCCATCTCGTCCTTCGGGCGGTCGGGGATGATGCCGGCCTCCAAGCCCTTCTCATACGCGCCCGTGTAGGCGAGAGGGCATTGCTTCCAGGCCGGCCCGCTCTCGCCGCCGAGTTCACAGATGCCCTCGAGTGTCGGGATGCTCTGCGGAAGCCGCGTGCCCAGCATCCAGAAGGCGCAGCGCGTCTCATCGGGGACGAGGTTGAGCGCCCGCAGTACCTGCAGGTCCTTGCGCCGCGTCGCCGGATCATGCTTGGTCGGGAAGGTTGTCGGCCCGCCCATGCAGTCAAACGCCGTCTGAAGCGTAAGCAAGGTATTGCGGTCCTCCTCGATCTCCGCAAGCAGTCCGTCGAGGTCGGCTTTTTCGCGGTCAGGCGGGTCGCCGCCACCCTTCAGACAATACAAACACATCAGGTGGTGCGGCCGCACTCCAACAGGCTTCTTGTTGCACAGTGCCTCGTTTGGCATGGCTTGTGCCCCTTCCTTGAAAATGCTTATTCGTCTTCTGGGTCCGGATTCAGCAGCTTCTCAACGCCCTCTTCGCGCAGCTTTTCATACTTGCCGCTGTGTGTGCTGCCACAGGTGCCCCATTCCGGGATAACGGCATCGGGATTGTCGCAGATGTCCGCCAGCTTTTCGAGCTTTTCAAACAAGAGCGCCCAAAGCTCCCTGGCCGGCAGCACATCGCCGTGCTGCAGTCCCAGCTTCTGGAAGGTGTTGAGGTCCTTGAGCCGATCTTTAATGCCGCAGCCCGCGTCGCAGATGTCCTTGTCCGGATCATAGCCCTGGCACGGCGGGCAGACCATGCAGGGCCCCTCGATCAGTTCGATCTCGACATCCGGGTCCTGCCGGCTGCGTACGAGTATCTCCCACAGGTTGTCCTGCTCCAGCGGGGCTCTCATACCCCCGCCATAGGCGCACAGGATGCAGCAGAGGTGATGGGGCCGCACCTGCAGCCGGTCCGTGCTCATTATCTCATCACACGAATCCACCTTCGACTGCTCCTTCTGCACCGGATCGCGGAAGATGATGATGCCTTCCTCGAGCCCCTTCTCGTATGCTCCGGTGTAGGCGAGGGGACACTCCTGCCATGCGGAGCCGCTCTCGCCGCCGAGTTGGCAGATGCCCTCCAGGTTCGCGATATTCTCCGGAACCCGTCTGTGGAACAGCTCCCTGGCATTGCGGGTAGCGCCCGGAACCATATTAAGCGCCCGCAGTACCTGCAGGTCCTTCCTTCTGGTTGCCGGGTCGTACTTGTCCGGAAAGGTTGTCGGCCCGCCCATGCAGTCGAAAGCCGTCTCCAGTGTGATGAGGATATTGCGGTCATCTTCAATGGCCTTCAGCTTCTCATCCAACTTGGCGCTCTCGCGGTCCGGTGGATTTCCCCCTCCCTTGAGGCAGAACAGGCACATCAAGTGATGCGGCCGCATGGTGAGTCCGTCTGGCTTTGCAGATTCGTCACTGCTCATCTGTGTTCATCTCCTCTGTTGGTGCACTAATGCACCAGTGGTTCGTGCCACAAGTCCGCGTAACATCGCAAACACGCCGTTGCCTTGCGGAGGGGCCAAATGGGTGGCCTGAGCGAAGCGAAGGACGGGCCCCATCCGGCCCAGCCGTTTGCCGTTGTCGTTTCGGCCAGCCCGCTGGCAGCCGACCAACGACGCGAATTTGGGTCGCCAGGCACTATGTTGGTGCAGGCAGTTGGACGACAGCTTCTTGCCGGGCCGCTTCTTTCAGCCGCAGGACGACTTCGCTAATGTAGAAGCAGTCGGCTGCCGGAGCCAGGCACTCCGCGTCCCCGTAGATTGCATCAATGAAGTTGTCCCACTGGTCAACCGGCGTGGGAAGGTTCAACTCGCGCGGACCTTTCTCCTGCGTTATCAGTGTGACCGTTTCGCCGCAGCCGGTGGCTTCGATGACGCCGTCGCTTCCGGCCAGCCGAAGTCGGTCATCGCCATGTGTAGGTGCAGCTTCGGGGCGACAATAGTCCAGCCGCACCGCCGCTGAAGCGCCATTATCAAGTTGCAGGGCCAGACATGCGCTGTCTTCCATGTCGCCGATCTCCGGGTGGCCGATATTACCTTGATAGCCGGCGCCGGAGACGAAATGTCGCCCGGAGGTGTACCGAATCAAATCGAGCGCATGAATCCCGATGAAGGGAATGATGCCGCTGAAGGTTTCTTTGCTTTTCTGCCATTCGGGTCGCTGACCCAGGCGGTAGCTCTTCTGCATCGTCGCCAGGCACATTTTTCCCAAAACCCCGTCCGCCACAGCCTGCTTCATTGCGAGATAGGCCGGCTCATAGCGCATGGTCAAGAGCATCGAGAGCCGGCTGCCGCTGCTGTCAACGGCAGCCCGCACCTGGCCGAGTTCGTCAAGCGTAAACGCCAGCGGCTTCTCGGCCAGGACGTGAATCCCCCGCTC
>JALGTY010000029.1 GCA_029821145.1 Candidatus Zipacnadia bacterium | reverse complement strand
CGCTGAGACGCCTCTGAGCCGCATGGTACAGGCGGCGGGCAAGCAGTGGCGGGATGAGTTCGGCCAGGCGGTCAGGGCCGGCCTTGAGTATCGCAGCAGGGCTAGCATAGCCGGCGGCAAGCAGCGCCTGCATCAGGTCGCGGTCCAGGCCGGAGACTTGCAGTTCGTACAGCGGCAGCGCCTCGGCCTCGATGCCGCCACAGAGGCGACGGGCGAAGGCGGCAAGGCTGTGCTCAGCAGCCTTTTCCCCACGCTCGGCAGCAATGCGGGCGGTGATGTCAATGAGCCAGGCGATGGTCTCGGCGGCGTGAGCCAGGCGTGCGGCAGGAATGTGCAAAGCCTCTTCGAGTTCGGCAGCCGGCTCCGGCCCGATCCAGCGCAATAGTGCCAGCACCAGCGCGGCTGCAGCATTACGGCGGGCCACTGGGATGGCTTGGTCGGCGAGAATGACGGCCAGGTACTCAGCAACCTGAGAACCGGTCCCGAACTGTTGGCAGGCAGTGGCGAGTAGTTCGGCACAGTAGTCGTGATGACCGCTACTGCATGCCGGCAGGTAAATGGCATCTGCTGCCTCGGCAGTGAGCGCGCAAAGCAGCGCCACCTGCCAGGGATGCGGCGGATGCGAACCTGCCTTGACCCCGCGCACGAGCCATGTGAAACTCGCCACGCACAGGTCGCTGGTGCCAAAGATGCGGCCTAGCGCGGTAGCGGAGAAGTCCTCAGGGCTATCTGCGAGCAAGCCCAGGCGGCGACATTCGTCGGCGGCGTCTATAAGCTCTTGCGGCACACGCTCCGGAGACGAAGCGTCGCGCAGGAAGCCGGCGCCGTATGTCCGCGACCAGGCGATGGCCAGGTCCGATTCAGTGCGAGTGGCAAAGACGGCAGCAAGCTGCATCAGCCAGCGCGAGGGCGCATAGTCGGGCGGCCTGGGCCGGTCGGAATCGTGTACCTTGGCATCAGCAGGCAGCACATACCGGCGCATCAGTGCCTCGGCGCGCAGTTCAGAATCTGCAGGCACGATGGCGCGCCCGAATTCGTCGCTCCAGCCCAGCCGCCCGGCGCGTCCGGCGCGGTTGTCAAGCTCGGCGCGGGTCAGCGGCTGCACTGAAAAGCTGCTGCGGCCAGGCCCGTCGTGGCGGTGCCACAAGAACGGGTCAATGAGCACATTACGAGCTGGCAGGTTGAGGCCCAGCGCAAGTGTGGACGTGCAGCATAAGACGCGGATGTCGCCGCGCAGAAAACCGCTCTCGACGGCCTGCCGCTCGGCAAATTGTAGGTCGGTGCTGTGAAAGGCTACGCCGTACAGAGCCAACTCCGCAAGCCGGCGGCGGACAGATGTCTGCGGTAGGGCACGCAACTCGGCGACCGTCTGCGATTCGCCATACTGGGTCATACCTTCGGCGAGACGCGTGGCCAGTTCGCTGGCGCTGCGCCGGTCGCGGACGAACACGAGCGTGGACTCGTCGGCCAGTGCAAGGGCCATGATCCGCAGGGCGTCGAGTAGTGACGAAGCATCGGCAACGTCAGCGTTCTCCCACGTTTCCATGCCGGCCGAGCCGCTGTTGTGCTCGACATAGCGGAACTCATCACCAATGAGCACGCCCTTGCGCAGTTCTACGGGACGTGCATCGAGCTGCAGCCACTGCGCGCCCAGCCACTGGGCGATTGATCGGTCGGCGCCCAGGGATGCCGACAAGCCGACGATCTGCACCGCGGGATCAGCGGCAAGACGGCTTAGCAAAAGCTCCAGGCATGGGCCGCGTTGAGGGTCGGTGACCAGTTGAAGCTCATCGGCAATTACTGATGCGAAAAGTGAAGGCAAAGCCGAACCGGACCCACTGCTTCGCAGCGGGTGCCCCGATGAGCGCTCGAACATGGCGCGGATTTTCTCGGCGATGGCCACGACGAGGTCGAACTCGCCGCGCATCACGGATTCTTCATCGGCGCGACGGTCCCTGGTGCATATCTTCACCCGTAAGCCAAGCGGCTCGTAGAGATGGCGAAAAAGCGCATACTTGGCCTCGGCGAGGGCCTTGGTGGGGACGAGGTACAACGCCCGGCGGCCCTCCATGGCGGCCCTGATTGCGGCCATTTCGCCGACCAGAGTTTTGCCGGAGCTGGTCGGCGCGCAGATCACAACTCTTTCTCCCGATAGAACGCCACAGTGCTGCACCGCCTGCTGCTGCGCTGGCAGCAGCGTATCGCCGTATTCGCTGCGCCAGATGTCAATGAGCTGCGTGGGTACACCGTAGGCCTCCAGAGATTGCATCAGCATGACATCACCCCTTTGCACGGTGGGCCGACTGCCACTGCATGACTGCGACTGTGGGATTATCCCTGGCGGCGGATGTGCTTCGGAGTGCGAACAGCGACCCAAACCGAACAATTATATCAAACATGCGTTCGATTGTCAAGCCTATAGTGCAAAAAAGTATCACGTGGGCACAAGGCATTATTGGGTGAGTCGCTTGGGAGGGACCGGCGCGCTCTGGCAATCAGATTGCGCTGAGGACAGGTCACACAATGCGGCGGCCGGTCTTGAGGATATAGCCGTAGAAGTTGGTAAGACCGGCCTCTTCGAGGGCTTTCTTCGGGTAAAGATGGAGTTCGCTCCTAGCCATTCCCACGCTTTTTGCTGGTCGCGCCTACATCTCGCTCGCGTCAACGATGCGGCCCTCGCGCAGTGATATCTTTGCCGCCTCCAGCAGGACCATTGTCTTGCGCACATCTTTGCCCGAGGCCTCGGGTTCGCGGTCCTCTCTGATGGCAGCGGCGAATTCGGCCAGTTGCTCCCGCATGCCGTTGAATTCCTGCAGCGGCACGTGCAGCTCGTCCTCGCCGACGATGATCTTGTCCCCGGCAATATAGAGACTGTCCTCGGTGCCGATGACGGTGCAGTCCCAGGCGCTCGTTCGCGAGTTTATGGAATGAGACTGCAGCGCCATAGCGCCGTTGGACAGCTCGATCTGGATGTTGATGTCATCGTAGTCGTTCCAGTGCGGGTTGATTTTGCGGCCCGCGGCGAACACGGAGTTGGCCTCGGAGCGGGTGAGCCACAAGATCAGGTCAGCCGCGTGGGAGCCAAAGCCATAAAGCACCCAGCCGCCGGCAAGTGACGGATCTGAGGCCCAGGGGTCCTGTGCAGTCTCTCTGACAAAACTCCAGCGGCGGCGGATGACGTTCTGGACTTTGCCGATGCGGCCTTCATCAATGAGCCGGCGCGTTTCGATATACGGATCGCGGAAGCGCAGCACCTGGGCGACCATGACAATGACGCCGTTGAGGTCCGCCGCCTCGATCATCGCGTCGCAGTGGGCCAGTTCGGTAGCCATCGGCTTCTCGACGATGGTGTGGAGCCCGGCCTCGGCAGCCACGATCGCCGGCTCGTGGTGCAGCGTATGCGGGGTGCAGATGTCCACCGCATCGAGCTCGGTATTCCGTATCATCTCGCGCCAGTCGGTGAAGACTGCTTCGGCGCCGGCTGCTTCGGCGAAGTCACGGGCGCGCTGCTTGTTGATGTCACAGGCGGCGACGACCTGGAATTCAGGCAGCGTCTTGTATGATGTCAAGTGTCCGCCGGCAATTCCCCCGCAGCCGATAAAACCGACCTTGATAGGGCCGTTAGCTGGCATAGAATCCCACCTCGTGTCTGCTTGCATAGTCTGGCTTTCTAGCATAGTTCCAGGGGGGAGAGGGAGATTCCTGCCGACATTGCGGGGTGAAAAACGCAGAGCGCTCGCTATGACAAGTCGGCGGGCCGCTGAGGTATTCTGGCACTGTCTGGCGGAGGGGGAGGGATTCGAACCCCCGGAGCTTTCGCTCAACGGTTTTCAAGACCGCCACCTTCGACCACTCGGTCACCCCTCCGCGTAGATTACAATTATAGAAGCTGGCAGGCTAGAGTGTCAATCTTGACCGCTCGGGGGCCGGCTGCTATAATAGGAGCCTGCGTGGGGCCGTAGCTCAGCCGGGAGAGCGCTTGAATGGCATTCAAGAGGTCAGGGGTTCGATCCCCCTCGGCTCCACCAAATACAGCAATATCGAACACGCGGGCATAATCAATTGCCTGCGTTTTTTCATATCTGCTATCATATTCTGCGTTGCGGCTTTTTTTCAAGGAGGAAATGATGGCTCTGCAGCGAATACTGTTAGTGACAGGTCTGAGTCTGCTGCTTTGCACCATGGCGGCGGCCCAGCCGGTTGACTCAGCAGGTGCTCAGAGCGAGACCGAACACGCTGCCGTGGTAGTCAGCATGTACGGGGATTACGTCGGCTCGGTGAATATCACGTTGCCGCCGGGCAAGGGAGACCACGAGGCACGCCAGGCACTAGAGCGAGTTAGCAAGCAGACGGGGTGGCAGTTCGACACTCCGATAATCGGGCATGACGGATATACATCCATACAGGCCAATGCTTTAGGCTTGACGCCAGTGAAGTTTGGCGGCGTGGAGTTGGCAGCGCCCTTCATCATGGCACTGAAGGGCCATCCGCGTCTAGTGGTGGTCTTCATCGGTGTCAGGACCGGCGATGGTGGCGGGAGGTTTGAAAACCCCTACATCACTGCTGATTGGCTGCAAAGCGGCGGCATTTGCAGCTACCAGATCACCGTCAAGGACGGCAGCTTCGAAAGCATAGCGGAGTTGACAGCGCCCGAACCAGCGCAAGGGCTCGCCGCAGGTGAAAACAGCAGGGCATCGTGGCCGTGGCTGCTGCTGGTAATCGGCTCGGCGGCGTTGGGAGTTTTCATTTATTTGCTGAGTAGCTATCTGGCCAGACGGCGCAGATGAACCAGAAACGACTCGGTGCTGATGTCCGATAGCACGAGCCTGCGGAACACAGATAAGGAGGAAGCGAGTTGAAGATAGAAGACTGGGAAGATGTGATCCGGTGGGGCGCAGAGGTCAAGGCTTCTGATATTTTCTGGAAGGCGGGAACTCCGCCTCATTCCAAGATAAGGGGCATAGTGCAGCTGGTCGAGGGTTGGCCGGAGATGACACCGGAAGACATCGAGTGGCTGGCCAAGAGCCTGATGTCAGAAGCGGACTGGGAGCGTTTCCTGGAGTACCCGGAAAAGGATATCGGCTTGACGGTGGGTGATGTGTGCCGGCTTCGTATCAACGTCTTCAAGCAGCGCAGCGAGTGCGCCATCGTCATGCGCATCATTCCCCTGGACATCCTGACGGTCGAGGAATTGGACTTGCCCCTTGTACTAAATGATATCTCGATGCGTCCGCAGGGCCTGGTACTGGTCACGGGGCCGACCGGCTGCGGTAAATCAACGACGCTGGCAGCGATGCTCGACTATATTAACCGCAACCGGCAGGCGCACATAGTGACCGTAGAGGATCCTATCGAGTACGTGCATCGGGACAAGAAGTGCATCGTGACCCAGCGCCAGGTGGGTACTGATACGGTGGACTTCCAGGATGCGCTCAAGTACGCGATGCGCCAGGCACCAGATGTAATTTTGATTGGTGAGATGCGCGACGTGATGACGATGACAGTGGCGATGCAGGCCGCCGAGACCGGCCACCTGGTCTTCTCCACCGTTCATACCACCAGCGCGGCGGAGACTCTCGAGCGCATCGTCAATATGTTCCCCCCGCACGACAAGCAGCAGATCTGCATGCGGCTGAGCCGAAGCCTGATGGCGATACTTTCACAGGCCTTGGTGCCACGGGATGATGAAAAGGGCGGACGCATCGCGGCTTTGGAGATAATGATAGCAACGCCGACGGTGGCCAAGTTCGTCGAGGAGGGCAAGCCCAATGAGATGTATGACGCGATCCAGGAGGGGTCGCACTGGGGCATGCAGACGATGAACCAGGCGCTGTTGAAGCTGTATCAGGACAGTATAGTCACCGCAGATCATGCAATGTTCTACGCGGGCAACCGCACTGAGATGCGGCAGATGCTACGGCGTGTTGATGGCCTTGCCGCTGACGAGGCGGCCGCCGAAGAGGCGGCAAAACGTAAGCGCAAGCGGCCAGCAGCCGAACGCCCTCAGTGACGCGGCGCAGCGTAGCGGCGAACGGCCGCAACAGTAGGTGCTCGTTGCGGCATGGACCAAGGTAACGAATTGGCAACTCAAGATTCTCTGAGAAAGGTCGGTGAGTTTTGATGGGAGTGGAAGTGGAGCAGCAAGAGAAACAACAGTGGCGACGTACAGTCAGCGCGCCGGATTACCTGGCAAAGAGAGGCGGCGATCCGGTTGATGCCGATATCATGGATGCGCTGCTGGAGGGGTGCGTGAAGATAGACGCCTCCGACCTGCATATGACCTTCGGCGAGCCGCCGGTTTACAGGCGGCACGGGCAACTCATTGAAATGAGTGGCTTCAAGAGGATGACGCACGAGGATATGGTCAATGGCGTAACTTTCTTTCTTGGCGAAGACGCGCCGGACAACCGGTACTGGACCCGCTTCCACAAGGAAGGCGGCGCCGACATAGCGTATGCGCTGAAGGACCTGGCACGCTTTCGAGTGAGCGTCTTTCAGCAGAAAGAGCACCCTGCATTGGCTCTGCGCATGATCCCCTACGACATGCTGCCCTTTAGCGTCTTGGGCCTCAGAGAAGACATGGTGATTCCGCTGTTGAGTCGTCCACGCGGGATCATCCTGGTCACCGGCCCGACAGGCAGCGGGAAAAGCACAACTCTCGCCTCGATGATTAACTGGATTAACGAGAACCGCGCAGTACACATAGTGACCATCGAGGAGCCGATCGAGTACTACCACAACAACAAGCAAGCGCTGATCAACCAGCGCGAGGTGGGCGTGGACGTCATCACTTTTGCAGAGGCGGTCATCAGAAACATGCGCTCCGATCCTGACGTTATCCTGCTGGGCGAGATGCGCGACCTGGAGACGATGCGGGCGGCTCTGCAGGCGGCGGAAACAGGCCACCTTGTCTTCTCCACGCTTCACACAGTCAGCGCGCCCAAGACGGTTGACCGTCTGGTAACGGCGTTTCCGGCGGCTGAGCAGGAAGAGATCCGGGCGATGCTATCAACTTCGCTTGCGGCATGTATCGCTCAGGAGCTGCTGCCCCGCATTGATAAGGACGGTCGCATCGCGGCTTATGAGATAATGCTTGGCGAGGCCGCCGGCTCCCCGGCTATCGGCAACCTCATCAGAGAGCGCAAGACAAGTCAAATGCGCACAACGATCCAGAGCAGTGCGAACTTAGGCATGAGACTGCTCGAACAATCACTTGCGAACCACGTCAACGATGGCAAGATAGACTTCCACGAAGGCTTCAACCGGTCGAATGAGAAAACCGACTTTATGCAGTTTGTTGACCCCGAAAAGGTGCCGGATGACTTCTCCGTCGATCTTGCGAAGGAAGAAAGCGTCGACCAATAAGCGACGTGGGTGTTCGTTGAACTAACGTGACCTACCATGTGATGCTGGCGGGAGAGAGCGGATGAGAGAGAAAAAACACAGAGTCGCGAAGCGCCCACGGCAGCAGGTGGACGTGTTCGCTTTGATAACAGCGTGGTCTCGAACGCTGCTGCAACTGGCTGCGGTGGGATTCGTGATCTCGCTGGGTTACATCCTGTATGGTATCTTCAGCGGTGCGCTGGCCTCAATGCCCGATGAACAGATGCAGCGCGTCGCCGGCAATCTGACTGTGATGGGCCAGATCATGACCGCAGCCGGGTTCCTGGCGACGGTTGCATTGATAATACTGACTCTGGAGGAGATTGCCTTTGTAGTGCTGATGGGGATCGTCGGCGCAGGGCTGATGTTCGGGATGCCGATACTGGTCGCCACTCATCTGCAGGACGCCGTCAGCACCCCGGCGAAAATGATAAACGAGTGGTCCAGAAACGCCGGGATGGCGATACTGTTTGTGGTGGGTCTGCGGATTGTCTGGGAAATGGTGGCTCAGATTGGGAGTGCGGGCGCCAGGGCTATCGCCAAGCAAGACGAAGAGAAGTCAGCGGTCGCGAAGACTGAGAAGAAAGCGAAAAGGGCCTGGAAGCCTCGCCTCTGGGATCCCTGCTGGGAGCTGCCGTACTGCCACGAGGCGGTCAGAGAAGTCTGCCCGGCGTACAAGGCGCGGAGGTCGTGCTGGCGACACGGCTACGGCTGCAACTGTGACCCGTCGCTCATTGAGACGTTGATCCGCACCGGCGGGGCCAGCACCGGCAAGGGTGCGGAAAAGGCCAGCTCCACCCAGCGGCGGACAGAAGCCGCGTACGTGCGGTCCGACTTGGCCGCTGATGTGGTGGTCGGGGCTCAAGAGCGAACCATACCGTGTAGCAAATGCCCAATATTCGTCGAGCACCAGAGACAGAAATTTAAGATCATCAACCCTATAGCCATTATCGCCGTAATCGTGGGGCTGGCAGCTCTGTATAAGCCGCTGACAGGTGCTTATGAGAAGGTAATTGATGTCATGGCGAAGCTGGCGGCGCGGTTCACACTCAATACAGAGGCGCTCAATGCCGAGGAGTGGGTCGGCTATCTCAACACGCCGACAGTGCAGGTATTCTTCTTCCTGTTTGTGGGCATGATCGCGCTGGCCTATGTTCTCAAAGCCGTGGAATGGGCGGTCTTGAAGCGGATGATACTCTGAGCCTGCCGCGAGGGCCTAACAGCGGCCGGCCAAATAAGCGAACCTCGACAATTTGTCTTAGACTAAATCTTCACGACATGCAACGGGGTAAGCTTGGCTACCAGACGACCGAGGCCGCACTCGATGGTCTTGAATACGCCCTGGCGGCCGCGGTATTTCTGCGGCAAGTCGTGGGTATCGGTGAAGACCTCGGTGCCGTCCTCGACATGTGCCCTGGCCTCGTTGGTGGTGGTGGGGGCTGCTGACATCTCGAAGTAGCGGTGGTCGCCCAGGTCAATAACGCGCACGACATCGCGGAGATGAGGCAATGCGTATCCCGCACCGTGGGGGATGACGTTGGCGTTGCTCAGAGCCTGGAGAGCGCCAAGCTCTACGGCGCGGTCGTAGAAGTTCATCTGCCTGATAGTGCTGTCGGAGAGGTTGGGCAGTCCCTCAAACAGATATCCCGGCAGATCGCCGCGGACCATGATCGGCAGATACTCGGCGCTGGGGTCGAGGGAGTTGTGGCAGCCAAGATAGATAGTGTTGACGTTGGTCATGCCCTGGTGGGTGGCGTTGGCGATGAGGCTGAAGTCTCCGAAGAGCTCCCGAGCCATTGTAAGACGGCGCTGTTTGGCGAACTCATCGGCGCGCTGAGTGAAGGCAAAGAAGGCCGTTGCGTCATCGTCCAGCAGGGCGTGCAGAGGTCCCCAGGGCGTGTCAATGCGGCGGCAGCTTTGCTGCAGAGCTTCCGAGCTGTCCCAGTACAGGCCCATGCCAAGCGAGTTCGGGCGCTTCATTTCAGGAGCCGCTGAGTGAATGACGAAGGCATAGGGGGGAAACTCCAGGTCTGGGTCTGACGACTCCAGAGCGCACAGGTCAAGGAAGTGGTTGCCCTTGTGCAGGTCCCACTCGACCGGGATGTCCTGGACTGTAAGGTCGCTGTGATGCAGCCTGTGCAGCTCGGAAACCAGATCGTCCACGGCCGGCAGCTTTTCCACAGCGCCGACCAGCATACCGCAGACGTTGGGCTTGGCATCGAGGATGACCAGGGGGCGGTCACCGGGGCCCCACTGCAACTTTCCGCCGTAGCCGAAGCCCGCGCTCCAGCGGGCTGAGTTGCGAGTGATGGTCATATCAGGGGTGCCGATGAAGAGCGCATCGGGCTCGTAGCCAAGGTGTACGAGCACATAGTTGATCTTGGCCAGGCCGTAAGCCATGTTGGCCTCGCCCAGCTTTGCGGCCGCATCGTGGAGTGCCAGTGAGAATATGTGTCTGCGCGCTTGTTGTAGCATCTGTTCGCGATCCATAGTTGGTCCTGCCGCACACCTTGAGCATACCTTGATAATTCCCGAGCAATATCCTGGGTATTATAACAGAAACGAGGACGTGCCAGCGAGCATTGCTTGTGCTAAAGTGGCGGATAAGCGATGGCGATATCAAGATTACCTCTGATGCCATTGAACGCGGTACTGTTTCCCAGTATGCCGATGCCTCTGGTCCTATGGGAGCCGAGGTATCTGCGAATGGCGCGCTACTGCCTCGAAGAGGGCAGCGAGTTCGGTGTTGCACTGATCCGGGAAGGTCCGGAGATCGGTGATGAGGTGGCCGAGACGCACGCCGTCGGCACCACCGCTGAGATAGCGGACTTCCGAGATGCTGGCGACCACATATCGGTCCTTGCTATAGGTCGAAAACGGTTCCGCACCGTGCAGGTCTTCGACGATGGCCCATACCCGGAGGCGGAGGTTGAGCTGCTGTCCGAGCAAGAAGGGGCGGGCGTGTCGCCAGAGTTTGTGGCAGACATCCGCTCACTCTTTGCCGATGAGATCGATTTGATATTGCAGTTGCTGGGTTTCGAGGGCGTGGAGCTTGAGATCCCCGCGCAAGCCGATAAGCTTTCCTACATGATAGCGGCACATCTGCGAGTTCCGCTGCAAGCCAAGCAGGAGCTGCTGGAAACAGACCGATGCGGCCAGCGTCTGGCACGTGAACTGGAGCTTGTGCAAAAGGAACGCCAGGAGTACCGGGTGCTTCTGGCTGCACGAGAGCACTTCGATCAGCATGCTGCCAAAGGTGGGACGGAACAGGTTTTCTCTGATAACTGAGTTGTCCAAACGGGCAAGGTCGGATATAATGGCCGGTGTCGCCGGTCGGCGGATAACAGCGAGGCGATGCCTGAGCCAGGTCGAAGCGGTCACACAACCGGCGGAGAGAATTTGTATCCTGTAGCAGCAGGATACCCGACACACTCACACCTCAGCCAATTGGCCTCTGGAGGTCGAGAGATTTGGGAGTAGCTAGGAAAGATACTCTGGAAGAATTCAAGGAGCGTCTGGACCGTATTGTGGTCACCTGTCAGCGGCCGGAGGAACGACGCATAGGATACGGCAATCTGCGCCACGAGTATTCGGAATACTCTAAGGATGGCAAGACGACCGTGAATATTGCCGTAATCTATGAGACGCCGGGTGGCTCGACCACTCAGATAAATATCAGCTTTGACAACGGCACTGGTACCTACAGCTACTTGGATCGTGATCTTGAGACCCACATAGCCTCGCACGACCCCGACCAGGTAATTGCGACCATCGAGGAGGTAGTAGAGGGAATACCGACCAAGCGCTCGAAGCAATTGATCAACCAGGTGGACAACTGGCTGGAAATGGGCAAGGGCCGGTACGAGATATTCGGCGAGCTGAACAAGCTCCTCCAGACCGAGTTCTTGGGCGGCCGGATTAGCACTAATGAGCTTAAAGAAGGCATCCAGCACGTAGTCGAGCAGTACGCTAAGGTGGCAGATGAGGGCACCTGAGCAGGCCGGAATACACGTCTGGGCGCAAAATGGGATTCGCCCCCGCAACACAACGGTGGGCTGTGGGGCTGAGACGGACAGCCCTTAGATCTCTTGAAAAACTTGCGCAGCTCCTACAGCGGGTGAGTGGCTACAGCCACCATCCGTTTTTTGCTAATGCTTGTCGGTTATTGTGTAGCCAGTCGAGCGGCGAAGTGACGCTGCGAAGCACAAAGCGGAGTTGATCGGGTTCGGGGATCTTGCGGTCGGCGGCATCCACACGCGCATAGATCCAGCGGGCCGCAATCAGATATGACAGTGCGGCCAGTTCGGCATCGGTGGGCTGGTGGGTGGCGCCATAAGCTGAGAAAAACGCCCGCATCCGCGGCCAGTTGAACTCAGGCGTTTCGGTCAGAGTCCAGATATCATCCGCGCCGGCGGTGCAGGGGCGGATACCGCACACGTAAATCAGCCCGTCGGCGATGTCAACCATTCGCGGCTGCCGATCAACCCAGTCGAAGTCGAAGATGCCGGCAACGCGGTCATCGTTGAATTTCAGGTTGGCCGGATGCCAGTCCCCATGGATGACCGTCTGCGGCAGGGCCCAGTACGAATTGTCAGGCAGGGCTTGCTCAACGCCTGCGGCCTCGGCTATTAGACACTCAAGCACTTCGGCAGCACCGCTGGCAGATAGGTCCTGCACGCTGCCGATATCGCCGTTGTTGGCCCGCTGCAGCAGCTTCTGCAGCATGTCTATGGCCTGCTTGGGGTCCCAGAATCGGCCAAAGAACTTCTTGCCGGGAGGGTCCAGGTCAGCGGTGGCGGAGTGGAACCGGGCCAGGACCGCGCCGGCTTCTGCGATCTGGGCCATGTTGGGGCTGGTGTGTACGGTGCCCTCGATGAAGTGATAAAGCTCGTAGATGTGCCCCGCGTCCTCGACCCAGCGGCTCTTGGAGGGCGTCGTGACAGCTTTCGGCACCGGCAGCCCTTTACCGTACAGCGCCTTAAGCACATGGTGGTCATAGACAAGCTGCTGCGGGTCGCAGTAGCGGGGATTACGGCGCTTGAGGAAGTACTGGCCGCTGGGTGTGACGACGATCAAGCTGGCGTTGGCGGTGCCTCCGCAGGGCCGGGTAAAAAGAATAGGCCCCACTCTGAAGCGGGGCACTACAGTAGCGATTTCGTCCTCGCGCAGGCGGATGTCAGTCTTACTCATCAGGCTCCCCGGCGGCGCGCACGAGAAGCACGGGGCAGTCGGCGTAGCGCAGCACACGGTCGGCGACACTGCCATATACCCACCGGCCCAACCCGGAGCGGCCGTGTGTGGACATAATGATTAGATCCGCCTCGAATTTCTCGCTAAAGATAAGAATCTCCTCGGTGACATTGCCGCGACGCAGCTCGATTTCGGCGTCAATGCCGTGGCCCCGGAGAGCCTTTTGAACACCGGCCAGGTATTCCTCAATGTGGGCAACTTCGGCGTCCCAGTCAATGTTTGCCGCCGCTGCATCGTCCCCCTGCATCACGGGCACCACGCTAAAGATGCACAGGTTCGCATCAAAGGCTGTTGCCACGGCAACAGCATGCGGTATGGCCCGTTCGGCAAATTCCGAAGTGTCCAACGTCAACAAAACACGTTCATACATCTGAGTGCCCTCCCTCTGGCATGCGCCTTCAGGCAGATGACGACTCACAGTCTGATATATCTATTCTACCTGCCCCTGGCGAATGATTCAATCAAAATGTTACGGAGCAGCGGCGGAGTGGTCGCCGACGCCCGGCAAATGGCTGCTGACTTGCAACATAGCGCCGTCCTGGACGACAGGCATCCCTGCCTGTCGAGGCTTGAACAGCCAACCTTCGACAGGCTCAGGTCAGGCGGATGACTGTCCTCCATGTTCTTCAGGAGGCTTCTGTCCTACTGACGATTCGTACACGCACCCGACGTTCTGGCGGGGGTTGTCTTCGGGATTGAGTTGTGCTACTATTGGCGGCGGCCTGGAGTGAAAGCTCGGGTAATCTAACCCGCCGTATAACCGCATTCTGGAGGTGAGATTGATGGCAGTACCGGTAGTTGATCCTGATCTTTGCACTGGCTGTGAGTTGTGTGTTGATGCCGCCCCCAATACGTTTGAGATGAACGATGACGGAATTTCCGTGGTAGTTAACCCGACTGGCGACGATGAAGACGCCATCCAAGAAGCCATTGATGACTGCCCCGTGGAAGCGATTTCCTGGAGCGAGTAGCTGACAGCCGCTAGATCAGTCCTGGCGATGAACGGTTCCCGTGCTGCGGGAGCCGTTCTTCTTGTCTGGCCACGCGGCCTACCAGCCGGCAGCATGGCGGATGTCGCGGAACCACAGTGGGTCAATTTCGGGAAAAATGTTGTCTCGGGCGAAGATGGCTCCGAACTCATCCCATTCCCACTGCTCGATCCATTCTCCACGGCAATAGCGGCGCGCCAGCTCGGCACACTTCTTGAAATCCGAATAGTGGGCATTCAGGCGCGCCGCAGCGTAGTCGGATGCCGATTTGGTGGTCATGAGAAACTGCCAGTCGGAGGCCTGCAACAGCAGCAGTTCACGCCCGGCCTGTTTGATCACCGCCACCGCCGCCTCGTCATGTCCCCTACCGTACTCGATGACGAGCTGGCGCATGTCGAGTTCGGCGTCGTAGATTCGCTGCCAGGTCCAGTTGGTGTCCTCATTCAGCCATACCCAATGCCCACCGCCCGCACCCCATGAGCCCTCCGGTAATGTGATGGCCTCGTGGGGCGCGTTGCCGGCCAGGTACTTGTGCGGCGTCGTCACGTTGATCTCCGGGTCCAGATTCATCCAGCGCAAAGCTTTCTCCAGCCACCACAGGCCCTCGTGCCACCAGTGCCCGAAAAGTTCAGCGTCGAATGGCGAGACCAGCACCGGTTGTGGCCCACCGTGAGGGGCGCCCTGCAGAGTAGCCTTGACGGTCCACAGGAAATTGCCGGCGTGCTCATCGGCGCGTCTCGCGGCCTCTTCAGGGCAGTATGGCCGTTTTGAGGCGAGATCGCCGGAGGCGTCAGTGACCGCCCAGTAGCGCAGATCACCAGAGGTGTGTTTCTTGTGGAATTCCAGGTAAGCAAAGTCCCCCGGGTAACCATGTGTGCCGCTCCAGACCTTGAGTGAGGTTTCCGGATCGCGGATGAGGGCGGCCACAGGCGGATGGTCCTCGAAATGGCAGCCGACGAAATACGGACGGTGCGGGGTCTTGAAGCTACCGGCGGGACCGTCAATGCGGCGGATCTGGCCCCAGAGTTTACCCAGTGTTTCAGTATCCTCGATCCACACGGCCAGTGGCTCCCCGCCACCGAGCATGTGCGTGTCAACGACGAAATAGTCAAAGCCACTTTCGCCCAGGAATTCTTCCAGGCCCTTGCGCGGATAGGGCATCTCTTCGCCGGTGGTGTGCGGAGGAGGGGCCCATTCAGCGGCGGGTCGGTACGCGCACTCGGGCAGCCAGCAGCCACGCGGCCGCCGGCCCATATACCGCTCATAGACCGCAACCCCCTGCATCAGCTGTGCCTGGACGCTCCCATCCTCGCGCAGCAGCGGCAGATATCCGTGCGTGGCGGCAGATGAGATGATCTCGATATTGCCGGCATCCTGTTGGTGACGGAAGGCGGCAAGTATGTCGCGCTGATAGTGGTCGCAGAACTTGGCCGACAGGTACGCGTAGTGATCGCGCCAGCGAGAGGCAAGATAAGCCAGATGCAAATCTCCTTGGCCTCGGAATTCCTCCTCATTATGCTCGGCGGCAAGCCGCTTTTCGCCAAGATAGTTTGGGAACCAGTCCTTGAAGCGGTCGTCGGCAAGCTGCTCCATGGTCACAGGCGTCAGGCCGATGGTGAGGTTCGCGGCGATGTTTTCGGCGGCGAGGTTCTCAATCGCCTGCAGGAGCGGAAGGTAGGCGTCAGCGGCCGCGTCGTAGAGCATCTGGCTGCCGTGCGGCCACGTGCTGTGCCCCAGAACATACGGGATGTGGCTGTGCAGAATCATGATGAAGCTGCCTGCACTGAGCCTGTCGAATGTGCCGTAACTGTGTTCCATCTACGCCCGCTCCTGTGAAGCAGCAGCCTGCAGCCATTTGTCATAGGCAAGAGTGCATTTGACCAGTAGCGCCGAGGCCCAGGCGTGCGGGGCTGCCCAGTAGGGGTACTCGGCCGCAGCCATCAGCTCTGGCAGGCAGCCGGCAGGCGTGGCATGGTGCAGGCACGTATGGACATAATCCAGCGCGCCATCAGCCAGCTCGCGGGCCTTGGCCGGCTCATCGGTAAGGCTGGACCGAGCCAGGTGCAGTTTGACCAGAGCGGCCCACAGCGTATTCACACAGCCCGCCGTCCCGCCAAGATAAGCGTCGCCCTCATAGCGGCGAATGGCAGGGCCGCCCGCCGTTTCGCAGCCCAGCGCCGCCTTGATGGTCGCGACGTTGCTCAGCACCATGCGACGCTGCACCGGGTCGTCTAGGTCAATGATTGTGAACGGTTCGATAAGGCCGAAAGTGGCGCTGTCAACAGTGTTATCACGCTCGCCACCGTTGCACAGACCGCGTGCGAAATGGCTTCCATCGAATAGCGCCAGGGTGGCACGCGTGGCCTTTTCGGCCAACGCCGACCATTCCTGCGCCGATGCTGTGTCGCCGGCTATGTGCGCGCAATCGGCGGCCGCTTGTAGGCACACCGAAAGGGCCGCGTTGGTATATGCGAAGATGCCTTCGAAGGTTTCCCACAGATCGCAGGCAGGGACATGGTAGCCGCGCTCGTCAACCAAGTTGGACAACGCGCTGGCGGCAGCTTTGATGGCCGGATAGTTGTCGGCGATGCGGCGCTTGTGCTTGTTGCCGTCGGCAAGTGCCCACTGGCAGATGGATAGCAGCGCCGCAGCCGACTGGTCAAGCTGGCGAAAGCCGTCACGCAGCGACCAGGATGCCGCGATGGGCCCCTCGGCCCAGTGGCGCTGGCCCCAGAGGCCGTCCGGCTGCTGAGCGCGGCGGTACCAGCCGACCAGGCGCTCCAAGGCTTCAGGATAACCAGCCGCGAACAATGCGTCTGCGGCCTCAGAAGCATCGCGGGGCCAGCAGTAGCCGTAGCCGCCGCAGTGGTCGTATTGCGGATCGAATTCAGGCGCGGCCACGAAACTGCCGGTCTGAGCATCCTGCAAGATCGCCAGCATCAGCAGGGCGCGTTTGTAGGCCTCCTGGAGAGCATCGTCCACCGCAACAGGCGCGCGCCGGCCAATATACGCGTCCCAGTAGTCGTTGGTGCGTGCGCGCAGTGCGTCCGGGCCGGTCTGCTGCAGGCGGTCGAGTGTGGCCTCGGCCGAGTGCAGATCGGCGCCGAATGAGATAATGACTGTGATCGCTTGGCTCTCGCCCGGCGCGAGCCTGAGATGAAAAAGGTGCGCGAAGTCCACGTCACCGATGTCTTCGGGCTGACCGTTGAGATGGCCGTTTTCCAGGTCAATCTTGGCGCTGCGATCATTGGCATAACCCGCCTTGCCGCAGCGAATCTGGCCCGGGACGGTCCCGCCAACGACGACGGCGATGTCGCGGAAGTACTGCGAAAAGCGGCCGGTCGCATCATCATAGCGCACTGCCTGCTTGCCCGCGACCTCGCCCAGGCGCAGATCGAAATAATGGCCA
>JALGTY010000351.1 GCA_029821145.1 Candidatus Zipacnadia bacterium | reverse complement strand
ACAAAGCGCCGCCTCGCGCGCCAGTCCTCTAGCAGCAATCCGGCGTGGGATATGCCGACGCGGCCATTCTTGTGCCACAATACCACGGAAGCGCCAAGCAGGGCAAAGCACGCCCCTATCCCTCCTATGCTCAACCCCATGGTAAGCACAAATGCCGGATCCTCTTCCGCCTCAGCGTTCAGCACAGCGCAAGCTGCCACGAATCCAACCAATACCGTTACTCCGACAACCAACAGAACAACACCCCGCCACAAATCGCCCCAATTCGTACGGTAGTCCTTCTCGCAGTTGTCAAACTCATGTGTGGTCATTTGACGACTCCGCCGCCGCTTTGTCTCCGTAGTAGTGCCGTGCTGTTGGTGTGTGGCTGAATTTACTCCTCGGTTACAGCCAGCTTACAGACCGCAGTTCCCCTTCTCCCGATAGTAGCGATACCACGCACACACCTGTATCCCTGGGCTGGAACTGTAGTTATGCAGATTTCTAATCGTAAAAGGAGTCTAGAGCCTTGCAAGCGTTTCCCATTACACGTTGTGCTGCTGTTGGAAGGGCCGCGTCGAGTAGCGCACGGTTGTTGTGTGCGCTGGGAGGCCGGCCCACGGCGGACGCTATCGTGGCGAGGTCTGCACAGCCAAACGCCCAACGACAACGGCTGGGCCAGCCTTGTGAGCTTTGCAAAGCAAAGCTCCCTGCGACAGGCCCTTCCATTACGACTAACGACGCCACACCGTCGCCCTATACCTTGAATTGCCCAAGATTTGCATAACTACAGTTCCAGCCCGAGTCTATTGCCGTTGCCTTCCGGAGGGGCCCAATGGGGGCTATCCACGCCAAAGGCGTGGGTGGGGTCCCCATCCGGCCCAGTGGTTGCCGTTCTCCCCTCTCCCGTTTCGGGAGAGGGGCCGGGGGTGAGGGCTGCCGTTCCCGTTGCCCATCGCCCCGTGGGAGAGGGGAATGAAAGGGGTCAGGGCCAGGGGGTCAGGCGCAAAAGACCTCCGTCCCTTTCTTTTTCCCATACTTTTTTGGAACATAATCGCCGCCAAACTGTTAGTAAAATTAAGGAGGCGTGCCATATTGCCTTCTTGACAGAGTATCTCTTACCTGAATATAATGCAGACGAGAACCAGTGAGGCCTTACGCATGTGTGCCCCGTTTTGTAAGGCGGTGGAGGTGATGCGACCGGGCTGAGGCGTAGTGGATTGGGACAGCAATAATCACTGATTAGTTACAGCAATACTCCAGATACAAAAAAAATGAGAACAAAGAAGGTATGTACAGGCCGTAACGCGAAATAGGTTCCATTCGTACTAGAACGGGAGACTGTTATCAGTCCCCAAGATATTTTGACCAGGGAGGTCGAAATGAGGAAGAAAGGCTTCACACTCATTGAGCTATTGGTGGTTATAGCCATCATAGCGATCCTGGCCGCCATTCTCTTCCCGGTATTCGCCCGGGCACGTGAGAAGGCTCGCCAGTCAAACTGCTTGTCCAATACCAAGCAGCTAATGACGGGAATTTTGATGTACGCCCAGGACTATGACGAGACCATGCCGCGCATCAACGTTGGTTGCGGTGACTACACCATGCCCGGCGGCGGCATCAACACCAGTGGCATTATGCCTTGGTGCATAAGTATGATCCCGTACCTCAAGAACATCCAGATCATGAACTGCCCGTCGGTTAGCCTCGCATGGGACGGCGGCAAGGACGACGACGCTAGCGACCACGACTGCGACGCCATCTCCTACGGATACAACGAGAACTGCTCCGGCGTAGCCAACGCCAAGTTCAACTTCGTATCCGAGACCTGCTGCCTGGCTGACAAGGGCGACACTGGCATCTACTGGCTCAACTCGGCCGGTACCGACAACGGCAGAGGGGACATTGCTCTGGACCGCCACAACGAGGGTGCCAACATCGGCTTCGCCGACGGTCACGGCAAGTGGTACAAGGGCTCCAACATCCCGCAGGACGCCTACGACGGCGCCGATACTGCTACCATGAGCCGGTTCTGGGATCCCACCTACGACGGCGCCAATCCGTAAAGCCGGACGCCGTAGTAGCATAGACGAGCTAACCAACAGAGCGGCCCCGCAAGGCGCCGCTCTTTTTTTCTGCTACCTTTTTCTGCTATGGCGCAAAAAAGATGAAAAAAATGCGTGACTCAGGTGCTCTAGTACCTAGTGGGAGGACACGTAACCTGTCGCCTTCTCGCCTGACATCATGACGCAGGCAAAAAGGTGTTGACGTTCCTACCACATTGCGATACTATACTATTGCTTGCCAGAGCTAGTTCGCGTCACTTGCCCGAGGCCGCCCAACCGCAATGGTGGCCGCACAATACAACGTGTATCCATGCAACTAGGCAGCGAATTGCAGACTTCCGAATTCTCAGGGAGGCCGAAATGAAGAAGCAAGGTTTTACGCTCATTGAGCTATTGGTGGTAATTGCCATCATAGCGATCCTGGCCGCCATTCTCTTCCCGGTATTCGCCCGGGCACGTGAGAAAGCCCGCCAGTCCAACTGCTTGTCCAACGTCAAGCAGCAGATGACATCAATAGTGATGTATGCCCAGGACTATGACGAGACCATGGTGCGCACAGATATTGTCGTCGGTAACTACATCATGCCGAGTGGCGGCATCCACTCCGGCGGCTACATGCCGTGGATGGTGTCCATTATGCCGTATATCAAGAACGTCCAGATCTTCTCCTGCCCCTCGGAGAGCTATGCCTGGGATGGTGGGGTGGATGACAGCGCCAATGCTGACGCCGAATACGGTGCCGTTTCGTACGGCTATAATGAGAATTGCAGCGGCGTAGCGGTCGCCAAGTTCATGTTCGTGGCTGAGACCATGGCGATCTGCGACAAAGGCAACACCAGTACTTATTTCATTGACACCAGGAGCGGCCCGGACAACCGCAACGGCAGAGACTACGTTGCTGTGGAGCGGCACAACGAAGGCTGCAACATCGGCTTCGCGGACGGACACGGCAAGTGGTTCAAGGGCAGCAATGTTCCAGAGAACGACTATGACGGGTCTGACCCGGATACCGCCAGCCGGTTCTGGGATCCGACCTATAGCGGCGCCAATCGCTAGCCACTGCCGCCATCATGGCACCACGAGCAGGCGCCACAACAGAAGCGGCCCCGAAAGGTGCCGCTTTTTTTGCTTCACTGTGCACCAGTCTTGGCCGAAGATGACTGTGGGTAACTGCTCAGCTTGGGGCTTCAGAAGAGCGGGCAAGCAAGGTAGCAGGTGGCGACGTGCCCCCAAAACCGTATCCTGGAGGACAGGCATCCACCTGACCTGAGCTTGTCGAAGGTTGCCTGTCCATGCCGTTGCTCTTCGGAGAGGCCTCGACAGGCTAGCCCGGATTATTCACAAACGCGTGGCTCGGCCTGAGCTTTCTGCATAGCAGAAAGCTCAGGTGGGAATGCGACAGCATTTCCAGCTTCCAGCCCGAGGTCGTTCGAATGA
>JALGTY010000350.1 GCA_029821145.1 Candidatus Zipacnadia bacterium | reverse complement strand
CCTTGACCGGCCGCTGCGGTCCCTGCTCGCCGCCTCAGCGCTTGCAGGCGCATCTGGCCCTGCTGATTGTTCAGCAATTTCCGTGCCGTCGGTAGATTCCTCATCGGCCTGGCCGCGCTTTGCGGGTTCGCGGGCCCTATCGAGTGTCTTTCCGGGCTGGCGGGTGGTTTTCCTCTTCGATTTGTCCTGTCGCATTTTGTGCTCTCTTCGATTTGTCCTGTCGCATTTTGTGCTTGCAACCTCCATCCTGTTTTGCGCTAAGATGGTGTGTTAGGAGTGGATTGTGCATTCTTCGCGCTGTTGTTTAGCCATCCTCACTACCTCGCTCTGCCTGGAAAATCGCCTCCAACTGCCCTATCAGTTCGGGGAGATAATGGGTTGCGGTATCCCAGACGCGGTCCAGGTCCACGTCGAAGTAGGCGTGGATGAGCCGGTTCCGCATGCCCACAATCTGGTGCCAGGAGATATGGGGCAAAGCCTCGCGGGTGGTGTCGGAGACCTGCCCGGCAGCTTCGCCAATAATCTCTAATGCACGGACCAGAGCAAAGGTCAGCATCTCGTCAGCATCGAGGTCCTCCTGACGACGCCCCTGAATGAAGCCGGCGGCACTGCGGCCGGCATCAAGCATGTGTTGCAGGCGGATACGGTCTTCTTCACGCAGCATATTGCACCACCGCAGTAGCCAGGACTTTGCTACGGAAGTATCTGCTGAGCTCCTGGGGGGTTCGCAGGTCAGCTTGCTGGCCGATGATCTGGGTTAGTTCATCTTCCATGCGCGCCATATCAAGCAACGTGACGACGGCCTCAGATGCGAACTCCACCAATACATCCACATCGCTGTCGGGGCCGAAATCATCCCTGAGGACGGAGCCGAACAAAGACAACCGCACGATCTGATTGCGGCGCGAAAACTCCGCGATGCGCTCCTTGTCCAGAGCAATAGGTATTCTCATGCTCAGTCACTCCTCACCCCATTGACGTCGGAGGCATAGGCGAGAGCCGCCTGGATATCCTCGGCCGTCAACGCAGGATAGTCGCGCAGAATAGCATCCAGGCTCATATCCGCTGCCAACTTGCGCAGGATATGTTCTACTGGGATGCGCGTTCCGGCAATAACCGGCTTTCCAAACATAACCTGTGGATCACTGAGCACCCGCTCGCGCCAGTTTGTCATACTATCTCCTCCTAAAACAAAGTGCCCTGTTATTGGGCAATGAGTTCCTCGCGTAGAGCCTGACAGTGGGCCACCAATGGCCCGATCTCCCGGGACCTAGGCACCAACCACCAGGCTGGATGTTTCATCGTCTCAGCGTGCCGGACAGGTACCAGCCGACGGTCAGCAACACGCTCAGTAAGACACTCAGCACAATACACGTTGCCAGCGGCAGATAGATGGTAACACCGCCGACGCCTAGTACAAGGTCGCCTGGTAAGCCGCGCTCACCCGCACCTGAGCGGCCCATTATGTAAATCAACAGCCCCGCCAATGCCAGGACAAGACCGGCAGCGATGAGAAGCTTGCCGATGCTGGTCAGAGCTGTCGTCCCCGAGTTCATCACAGCTCCCCGAGTTTGCGCAACTGCTGAAATTCAGCCCGCGCTTCCGTTGCGGCGTTCTTATACTGCTTGAGCGGGAGCTCCATATTGGTGTCCAGATAAGTCATCAGATTGACCGAGGCCTCCAGCGCCAGGTTGTAGAAAAGCTGCCGCTGCAGGTGCAACCGCTGAGTCCCTGCGGGCGGGAGCACTGTCTTGGCAAATCCGGCGACCTCCGTTATCTGTTCACTTGCCTGCTCTGAAGCCAGGTATGCCTTTTCCCGAGGTACGATGCGGTCCCGCGAGTATTTGTCGAACACCTGGATCGCGCTTTCCAGACTGGCCATGACCGCCTCGTCGGCCGTTCTCATGATCTGGTTGTAGCGCTTGCGGGCCAGGGGATGGTCGCGGCCACCGCGCAGCCGCGCGGCTTCGGCGTAGCAGTAGAAGCCCTCCTCAAATTGGCCGGCCGAGACGTACAGGTCACCGAGTTTGTCGAATATCTGGCTGCGCAGATGCGGCCCGGCAGTGCGGGCGGCGAGGTCATAGACCTCCTCCGCCTCAGCAAGCATGTTGGCTTGGCGGTAAGCATCCCCCAGCTTCATCAGCAGGGAGTTGTCTTGTGGATTGCGCGCTACAACTTCGTCCAGATACGTTGCTGCCTGCTTGGGACGGTTGTGGCTGCTGAGAACGGCCGCCGCGCCGACATAAGCAGCCACGCAGTCGGGATCAATCGCGATGGCCTCCTCGTAGGTTTCGATGGCCTTTTGCCAGAGGCCCTCGGTGTGGAAAAGAGTGGCCAGGCGCAGCAGCGGCTCCATTGCGCCGGCGTCAACCTTGGCAGCGCGTTGCAGCCATTTGCGCTGGTCTTCGGCATTGTTTTCGGCCGCCGCGAACTCGGCCCGCAACAGATATACCCACAGCAGCGGCTCGCCATATTTGAAGGCCAGGTCTGTCTCGCGGCGGGCCAGGTCGAGGTCGCCAAGCGCCAGAGCCGCGCGGGCGGCGGCGACGTGCTCTGCGCTCGCCTCGGTGCTCGGCACAGACGCCTCTTTGGTGGCCGGTGCCGGTATGTCAGCGACCGCCGCAGGTTTGTCCGCCACCGCAGGCGGCTTGTCTGGCACCACCGGCGCATCTGTGGCGGTCGCAGGCTTGTCCGTCGGCGCGGGAGCCGTATCGGTCACAGGCGCAGCAATCGCAGGGGTGTCCGTCGCCGGTGTCGGCGTGGTATCGGCGGGAAGTTTGACCGGCTGGGCAGCCTCGAAGCCCTCAACAAGATGCGCGGCGAAACCGTCGGCCGCAGTCCTTATGTCACCGGGGCCAAGGTCCGACATCAGAATCTCGAAGCCTCGGATGACCTTCTGCCCCGCCTGGCACCACCTCGTGTCGAGACGTACCTTCTCAGTGATGTCGGCATCTTCGGCTATAACGATGCGCACTACAAGTATGTCGCTCAGGTCAAGCTCCTGAGCCAGTTTGGCGGGGTCGAAGCCAGGCGCGTGAGCAATCAGGCGGGCGAAGTCCTGCTGCACCTCGGCGGCTTGGAGGAGGGAAGAGGCCGGGTGTAGTAGCACCGCTTGCCAGCCATCCAGGCCGCAGATGGTGTTGACAATGGCGTCACTGAGGGAGCTCAACTGCCGGGTGTAGGAGCGGGCCGGCGGCTCGAGAATCACGCCGGCGTTGTGCTGGGCCGCAACTGTGGCAGGGCCCAGGAGCAGGATGAGCAGTGCCGCGTGCCAGACCGAGCTGCGCAATCCGCTTACCTCCTACTGTTGAGCCTCGCATAAGTCCTGCTGGGCCTTGCAGGCATCTATGGAGGCCTTCGTCGCGGCGCTGAGCTGCGGGTCCTTCTCCATGCGCTGGCGGTAGGCTTCACGAGCCTGCCCATAACGGGCCGCTGCTTCCCCGTAACGGCCCTGACGCTTGAGCTTGTCAGCCCGGGCGCGCAGTTCGTCAGGGTTGGCCGCAGGTTGCTTGGGCTTTGCGGCAGAACCGGCTGCAGGCGGCTTGTCACTCGTCCAGATGCTGATTTCGCCGGGACCGTCCTCCGGGAGCGTTGCCGCTGCAGCAGAGGCACTGCCGGTCGCTTTCGGCGTCTTGGCCTCATTGCGCGGGCTTATGATCTCGTTCTTGCCGCTGGTTTTGGAGCCCGGCTTTCCGCCG
>JALGTY010000028.1 GCA_029821145.1 Candidatus Zipacnadia bacterium | reverse complement strand
GATGGGCTGGGAAGAGGCCGTCTATGACTTCGACCAGCTCCTCGACCGGGACGACATCGGCCTGATTGACATCAACACTCCGAACAACATGCACGTCCCCATGGTGATCAAGGCCGCGCAGGCGGGCAAGCACATCATCTGCGAGAAGCCTTTGGGGATGAACGTCGCCGAGACCGAGGCTGCGCTCAAGGCCGTCCAGGAGGCCGGCGTGGTGCACATGCTGTGCCACAACTACCGGCGTATCCCGGCGGTCTGGCTTGCCAAAGACATGATCGAGGCTGGCCTGATCGGCGACATCTATCACTGGCGCGCCACTTACCTGCAGGACTGGCTGATGGACCCGTCGGCTCCGCTGTTCTGGCGCTGCGACAAGGAGATCGCCGGCTCGGGTGCTCTTGGCGATCTGATGGCTCACAGCATTGACCTGGCGCTGTGGCTGGTCGGCGACATTGACCACGTCTGCGGCTCCTGGCGAACCTTTGTCAAGCAGCGACCCAAGCTGGAGAGCACCGATTCCGGCCTGGGTGGCGCAGGCTCGGAGGAGATGGGCGACGTCACCGTGGATGACGCTACCGTAGCCCTGGCGCAGTTCGCTAACGGAGCCCTGGGCACGTTCGAGGCGACGCGCTTTGCCCCCGGTCGCAAGAATTACAACTGCTTCGAGATCAATGGCTCAAAGGGCAGCCTCCGCTTCAACCTCGAGCGCATGAATGAGCTGGGCTATTACAACGCCGAAGACCCCGGTGAGGAAGCCGGCTTTGCCACAATTATCGCCAATGCCGACTGCCATCCCTTCCAGGGCCTGCCCGATGGCGGGCCGCGCTACTGGCCCGGCGGACACAACATCGGCTACGAGCACACCTTCATCAACACGATTTACGACTTGCTGGAGGGCATCGCCAGGGGCGAATCGCCACACCCCAACTTTGAAGATGGCGTAAAGATTCAGAAGGTGCTGGCGGCTGTCGAGCAATCGTGCCAGAAAGCCGCCTGGATCACGCTGTGATAAGCGGGCAGCCAGCTCTGCCCCACCGTGAGTATTCACATCTAGTTGCCTTTTAGGGAGGACAGCAAAATGAAGATTGGTGCACTATCAGCAGCATGGAGCGCCCAGCCGTTGGAAGAGGTCCTGGACTTCTTTGCCGAATGTGGCCTGGAAACCGTCGAGATCGGCGCCGGCAACTACCCGGGCACCGCGCACTGTAATCCGGCCGAGCTCAACGCTTCAAAGCGCAAGCGTGACGCCTTCGTCAAGGCGATCAAGAGCCGTGGCCTGGTGCTCTCGGCGCTCAGCGTCCACGGTAACCCTCTGCATCCCAACAAGAAAACCGCCAAGGCCAGCCACGAAGCATGGCGCGACGCAGTCAAGTTGGCTGAGAAGATCGGCGTGACCGAAATCAACAACTTCTCCGGTCTGCCGGGCGGCTGCGCGACTGACAAGGTGCCCAACTGGGTCGTCGCGCCCTGGCCGGATGACCATCTGGCCGCCCTCGAGTACCAGTGGGATGTTGCCATCAAGTACTGGAAAGCCGAGAACAAGTTCATTGACAAAAAGGGCATCAACGTCTGTTTCGAGATGCATCCGAATTTCCTGGTCTATAACCCGGAGAGCCTCATCAAGTTGCGCAAGGCCTGTGGCAACCGCATCTGCTGCAACTTCGATCCCAGCCATTTGTGGTGGCAGGGCATCGAGCCGGCTGCGGCCATCCGCTGGATCCAGAGCCACGGCAAGGTCATCAGGCACTTCCATGCCAAGGACGTGCTGGTGTATGACTGGAACGCCAAGGTCAACGGCGTGCTGGACACCAAGCACTACGGGGACGAGCTCAACCGCTCGTGGATCTTCCGGGCGGTCGGCTACGGCCATGGCGCTGAGGTCTGGAATGACATCATCAGCACGCTGCGCATGACCGGCTATGACGGGGCGCTTTCCATCGAGCACGAGGACAGCCTCATGACTGCCAACGAGGGCTTCATGAAGGCCATTGCGCTGCTCAAGGACTGCTACATCAAGGCGAAGCCCAGCGCGATGACCTGGGCCTGACGAGTCTGGGCAACCTGCCGCTAATAGCACGAGACTTCGCCACGAACGACAACAGGCCGACCCTCGCGTTGGTAGCTGTTTGGCGCACTCACGCCAACTACTCTGTGACGCGTAGGTCGGCCTGAGGTTTGTGTCGTCTCCAAAGCTCAGGTGAGAACTGAGGACGCCTCGTGTCCTCAGTTCTCAGCTTCCAGCCCGACTTCCGGTTCAATCGCTTCAGGAACAATGTGCCTTAGTAATTCTCCGCCCACGGCTCATAGTATGCCTGCGGGTGCTGGCAGGCCGGGCACACCTCCGGAGCCTCTGCGCCCTCGTGCACGTAACCGCAGTTGCGGCATTTCCACTTGATCGGTTCGCTACGCTTGAAGACCTCACCCTTGGCGACACGGTCGGCCAGGATATTGTAGCGCCGCTCGTGGTACTCCTCGACCTCCGCGATTTCAGTCCAGGACTCGGCAATGTCCGCGAAGCCCTCTTCCTCAGCGGTCGCGGCAAACGCCGGATAGAGAGTGCCCCACTCCATCTTCTCGCCGGCGGCGGCAGCCTTCAAATTCGCCAATGTATCGCCGATTGCGCCGGCTGGATATTCCGCTGTGATCTCCACATCGCCGCCCTCGAGGTACTTGAAGAACACTTCGGCGTGCTCTTTCTCGTTGTCTGCAGTCTCGCTGAAGATCGCGCTGATTTGCTCGTAGCCCTCCTTGCGGGCCACTGATGCGAAGTATGTGTAACGGTTGCGGGCCTGAGATTCGCCGGCAAACGACGCCAGCAGATTCTTCTCCGTCTCAGAGCCTTTCAAACTCGCCATATCTCATCCTCCTCAGGGATTTTCTCCTAAAGTCTCTTGCTGATTATAATATTCTTCACACCACATATCGACTCCTGCCGGCGCTGACTGTTCACTTGCTATGAAGGATAGTCCGTGATGCCCGACGAATGATATCTAATAGGATGTCTGTGGTACCGCTACGCACGGACATCATTACCACGAAGTGTCCCAGTTACAGTGCACTTTTCGAAGAACAGTTCAAGCGAACGTTTAGCGTTCCCAGGAGGTAGTCTATCATGATGAAGACGACGGCGCTTTTGCTGCTTGTTGCTCTGGCATTTTCAGCGTTCGCAATCGCCCAGCCGCCCCCGCCGGCACCTGGCCTCCCTCCACCACCTCCCCGCCCAGAAATGGCCCCAACAGGCCCCCACCTTGGCTTGCTGGAGACCGCCCAAATTCGGCTGTCGGCCATGAGCCTGATGGTGCTTGGGCGGGCGTTGAGCCCCGAAGAACAGGACCAGATCGCGCTTGCCAACGAGGTCGCGGACCTCCTGGGCATTGAGGGCCGCAACTTCATTGGCCCACTCACAGAATTGGCCCGTGCTCCCGGCATCTTTCAGGAGTCCATCCGGGCGCTCCAGCGCGGCGAGTACCAACAGGCCCAGCAAGGCCTCTGGCACACCATCTGTCTGCTGCCCGATGCCAAAATCGCTCACAGGGAACTGGCCACAGCATACTTCCACCTCGATGACCTCGACAATGGTCACAGCCACTGGGCCGTTTCAGCCGGCTACATTCCGGCCGAAGATGACATCTTTGTCGGACTGGTGAAGCTTTCTGCCACCGACGAGGAGCTAACCAAATCCCGACTTCCAGAAGAGATTCCCGCCCGCCAGGAGGAGATGCCCTCAGTGGCCACTGTTGCCCGAACATACGCCGGGCTCTATCTGGTGGATAAGCCGGAACTGGGAGAGGCAGCGTGGCAAGCGATGCCGCAGGAGTATCTCCAAGCCGCTCCTTACGTGGACCTGGCTGCTGCTACGGTCGCCGAGATCTGCATCGCCGCTGTCGAAGTATTGATGGATGGCGACGGATTGGCCCAACGGCAGGAAGCCAGGGAGGCTTTGCTGTTCGCCGCGATCGGCGCTTGCGATGGCCACTGGGTCGAAGGTTGCCTGTATCCCCTCATGTCGGCCAACGCCAAGGTCGAGGATGAGAATTTCGCGCGGCTGATCGCACTCGCCAATACAATCGTTCTATGCGTCATGACCGGCACGGACCTGCCGGATGACTTTGTCCAGACGGCTGAGAAGCTTCCCGACCTCCGGCTACTGCAGGCCCTGGCTGCCCGCAAGTAAGTGGCATTTACCCGTCGTACATATCTTCCGGCGGCTGGCGCGATGCACGGGCTGCAATCGTGGCGTGGTACAGGCCGAATGCGGTCACGACTGCGAAGACAAAAACGGCCAGCTTCGGGCGCAGACCGAGCCGATATGACGGAAAGGCCATAAGCCACCCAATGATCATATAGCTGATGAGTATTCGCCAGAAAACCTTCACAGTAGGCCCCACAACTTCCCTTTTCACAATGCCGCCGGCACAGATAAGCATCACAATAAGCGATAATCGGCACCTTGGCAAGGTCTCGGCACTACTTGCGATCCGTCGTCCACTTCGCCACCTTCGCCACCAGTTCGTCGGCCAGCTCCGGGGTTGCGACACCCGTCCGCATCAGCAATCCCTGCGGCTTGAGCTCCCGCATCAGCAGCTCCACCTCTTCCGGCCCACTGGTGGATAGGTACAGGCCCTTGCCCGCCGCCTGCACGCGCTTCAGGTACTCAAGCCACCCGCTTGCGCTGGGGTTCCCGGCTCCCGGCACCCACTGGATGGCCTCGATGCCGGGCATCTCCAGCAGCATATCCAGATGCACCAGCGCGTCCGGCCCATCGAGATGAAACACCGAGTGATCCAGCAAGTCTGTTTCCTCCCGAATGCCGGGCATGACGAATTTCTCCGACATCTCCGGGCCTATCAGCGCCAGAAAATCGCACTGGCTGGTAGCCGTCTTCCCTGGCCCCCATGCCGGCACGAACCCGCACGCGCCCTCCTGGTACTGATGGAATATCGAAAACAGCCGTTCGTAGTAAACCGTATTCGCCTGGTCCATTTTTTTCATCGCTGCCAGCACGTCATCAGGCCTGTCAATAAGGTCCAGGCAGAGCCTTTCGGGTCGCCGCAGAGCCGCCAGGCCATCGGTGCCGCCATGGCCGTCAGGCAGTGAGATGAAGAACTTCCCTTGTGCGAACTCCAGGGCCTCGTAGCACATGCTCTCCATTTTCTGCCACCACGGCGCGGAGAAATCGAAATCGAGCGATGGCAGCTTATCCCAGTCTTCGATGATTGGTTTGGCCCAGGTTGTGGTTTCGGAGAACACGAGTTCCCCGCCCATATAGCCGGCGAACGCATCCGGCCCCAGGTTGGGCATCAGCATTGGATAGGCATCACCGGCCCAGTAGGTGCACCGCATCCGATCTTCGGCCACAGCCAACACGTATTCCATGTCCAGCCACCGCTTGCGGATATCCTCAGGCGCGGCTATAGCTCGCGGACTTCGCAGCGGCGCGGTCACCTGGATGCAGGCCCGATCCAGTACCTCCTGGTCCCACCAGGCTGTCATACGCTCTGCTGCCTGCTCCCAATCCGGCTTATACTCCAATCGAGCACACCTCCGCTCTCACTGCCATTGCGGTCACCCAGCATCTGGAACTCACTGCTTCCCCGCTGCCTACACTTCAACCTTCTTTCGACCGGCGGGTCGGGCACGGAGGATTTCGCCGGCTGCATGGCGCATATACCTGTAAACGAACCCACAATGAGGTTACACCTATGAAAAATGTGATGAGAGTACCTCGGCTATCTCTGCCACTGATTGTGCTACTGGGACTGATGAACATGAGCGCAGATGCACAGACCAACATGACCGGCCTGCTGGAGCATCCCTGTGTGCTGGTTAACTCGGAGATGCTGCCCCAATTGCGGGCCGCAGCCGTTGACACAGAACCTAACAGGTTCGGCTTCAACACCGCCGAGATCTGGCAGGGCTTTCTGGCCCAGGCGGACCGATACCTCGACGCGCCGCCTTACAGTTACAAGGTCAACATGCCGATCGGGGGCGGCAAGTCGGTGCCGTGGGAGTACACGCTCAGTGACGCCACGCCGCCCTCTCATGACGATGTCCCGTCTTACCCGCCCTGGACCGCCATGACCCAGGAGCAGCGCCCGGATGCCATCACCGTCCGCATCAAAGCCCTGGCCGCAGCCTACCTCATCACAGGCGATATCAAATACGCCGAGAGAGCCAAAAAGATCGTCATGCACCTGACTAATTGGGACTACTGGACCGACCGCAGTTATGGTCGCGGAAAGATCAATGCCTGCCTCGACACTGGTCACATCACGAAATGCGTCGGTCTTTTCTACGACTGGTGCTACGACACCCTTACCGAACAGGAGCGGGCGACCATCCGTGACGCCCTCATCGAGAAGGGCATCAAGATGATCATGGCTGATGTGGGCCGTTATCCCCCTGAGACCAACGGTTACGCCGTTCTGACCGCGGGCCTGGCCTGCGCGGCGGTAGCGATCCGCCCCGAAGACCCCAGTGGCGGCGAATACTTGACCAAGGCAATCGAGTTTACCAAGACCTCATTCAACATGTGCGGCAAGGACGGCGGGCTTTTCGAGGGCCCCGGCTATGGCACGTATCTGCTGGACAACTTCGCGCATGTGCTGGATGCGGTGACGGCTGCCCAGATTGAAACTGACATCTTCGCCCATCCTTTCCTCGCCACCATGCCCACCTATACCATCTCCCACATGACCCCGGACGGGCGGGTGATGCCTTGCTTCTCCGATGGCGGCCCCACTGCCGGCTACGCCGAGACCATGTCAATTCTGGCCAATCGTAGCTCGACCGAGGCCGCCTGGTATCTGCAGCAGATAAGCCACATCAAGCCTACCACCCTCCATCAGTTCTTGCGCTTCAATCCCGATAACATCAACCCCGTGCAGCCGACCTTCAACCCCTCGCGCCCCTTTGTGGACATCGGCTATGCCATCCTGCGCGACGGGTACAAGCCGCACACTCCCTACCTGGCCCTCAAATCAGGGCCATTTGATAATCCCATCGGCCATAACCATTATGACCACAACTCCTTCGTCATCAGCTACCTGGGCGACTGGATTATCACCGACCGCGGCTACCACTACCGTTACGATCCGGCCATGCGCAAGTTCAGCATGGGCACTATGGGCCACGCCTCGGCAGTACTTGATATTGACGACGGTTACATGCAGGAGACCAAGCTGCCCCATCTCGGCCACGACCAGGTTCACAAGACGGGCGGCAGGATTGAGAAATTCTTCTCTTGTGACGCCTTTGATTACGTCCAGGGCCAGGCTGCACCGTCTTACAACACGGATGAGCAGATCGTGCTCGATGATTTCACCCGCAACATTTTCTACTTCAAGCCTTATTTCTTCGTGATGGTGGATCATCTCGCCGCTCCAGAGCCGCACAGCTACAATATTACGCTCCAGGCCGGCCCGTCCGCCATCTGCCAACGCGTTGCGGGCGACCACTGGACCATTGATGGTGCCAGGGCCCAGCTTGCCTGCTGGATGTACTCACCGCAGGGCATCACCACCGCCGCACAGCTTTATCCGGGGGCGGAGAAGTATGGCCAGTTCCTCCGCGCCTGCACCTATAAGGTACGGGAAGCCGACTTCATGACCCTGATGTACCCACGAGCATTGTACGGCGCATCGCTGGCCCGTAACGGCGGCTTCGAACACGGTATGCTGGGCTGGAGCCCTCGCGCCAACGAGGACCTCCCCAATCACGTGATAGACACAGAGGTGAAGCATAGCGGCGAGGCCTCTGGTCGCATAGATCGCAGCGGTTACTACTACAGCCCCAAGCTCCCCATCGAGCCGGGCACAAAGGTCAAGGCCGTTATATGGCTCAAGACCGCAAATACCACGGCCGGCAGCGCTACAATGGTAATCCATTTCTTCGACAGTAAGAAATCATTCGCCCGAGAGAACAGCGGAGACATGGCACCCACCGACTGGACCAGGATTGAACTCGAAGCCGTCGCGCCCGAACGCACCGAGAACGTATGCCTCGCCCTCAACTACTTCGGCGACGGCCAGGCTTGGTACGATGATGTATCTTTCGAAATCGTGGACGAAGCCCAGCCACCGCAGCAGACCGCTGAGCTGCCGCAGGTCGAGGCTCTCCCTGATGGTCGTGGTATCACCGCATACCTGGGCGAGACCCAGTTTGTCCTGCTTACGTCCGGCGGGCCGATGCAAGCGGGCAAGCCTACTTATGCCCACGACGGCAGCTTCCTCGCTGTCTCCCGGACCGGGTGCTGGAATTACCTGTACCTGCAGGAGGGCACTTCGCTGCGGGGCGGTGACAAGCAGATTATCGCCACCGGCCGCGACAAGCCCGTGACCGTGGCCATCTGGCGCGGCCAGGACGAGAGCGTGCATATCGCCATGACCGAAAGCCTCGCTCCCCACGCCAAGCCGCTGCCCGCAGAAGAAGTGAGGCTGCAACTGTACAGCTCCCGGCCGATCTCCAGAGCATTCTGCGGCGGGCAGGAACTGCCGCTGAAGATGGCGGATAATACCTACACCATCGGCAAGTGAACAGAGGAGGCACACTCAATGAAACTACCTGCAGCGTTGGCATGCTGCATCATGGCGCTCACTGTCCCGGCACACAGCGCCTGGTCTGGCCCTGCGCAATACCCGATCCGCACGATAACACTCTCGTCCACTGTGCGCTGTCGGATAACACTGGGGCCGGACAAGCCTGTGAATGAGCCGACGTACGTCACCGCCGACGGCGAATGGAAGCGCCTCGAGGTGAAGAAGTCCGCCACCGGCACCTTCTTTTCGCTTCCCGCGGATGCAGCAGGCTTCACCATCATTCTCCTCGACAGGCCCAAGTGGCTATCCTTGCCTGACACCGATGCCCCGGTGTTGAAAGCCGCCGGCATCGGTGACATGGCGCTCAGTCCGAATGGCGTGACGATGGATGCCGGGCATTTCTTCGAGACGCCCTCGCGCATCGTCTTCACTGCCGCCGATCAGCTCAATCCCATCAATGGCGACGCCATAACAGTGCTCATTGACGGGCGTAAGGTCAGCGAGTACGGTGGCAAGGTCAAGATAGAGCAGAGCGCTGACGGGAAGCACGCGGATATCATCGTCACCCCCGGGGACCTTGCCAAACGAGAGCACACTGTAACCCTCATCGTGCCTGATGCGACGCCCAGGCGTAATGCTCTCAAGCTTGGCATCGCTTTCAGCACAGCGCCTCTGGTGGCGAACGGCGGCTTCGAGAAGGCCAATAGGAATCTGGTCGCCACCGGCTGGCGATACGCGGCCTGGGGGGTCAACAAGGACACCAAATGGAAGACGATCGTAGCCAAGGGCGAGGGGCACACGGGCAGTGCCGTGAAGATGACGGGCATCGGCGGGAATCTCTATCTCATAGTCGGGCAGGAATCGAAGCTCGTGGCAGGCCAGACATACATCTTTTCCGGCTGGTACAGGAGTGAGGCTGAAGGCGGCTGCGGCGTGTCGCTGTGCGGTCCAGCGGTGGGCGATCTCAAGCAGCAGTATGTCGAGAGCCCCAAGTTCGAGAACACCGCCGAGTGGACGCCATTCTCATGGGAGGTGACCGCCGAGGCGGGGCACACTTCCTTCGAGATTTTCGTGTTCAGCAAGGGCAAGGGCGTCTCGTGGTTCGATGATCTCGAGCTCATGCCGAAGGAGTAGCCAGGAGAAAATGACCAGACACGTATTGCTCGTGACGTTCGTCGCCTTCCTGATTTCGCCCACTTACCCTGAGGAGGCAAAGATGAAGGATACCTCGCAGTGGCTACAGCGCCAGGACAGTGGCGATTTCCTCTTCGACAATGGCTTCTATTTGCTGAAGTTCGCCAAACAGCACGGCTACGCCGGAGTGGAGGTGCGCATACTGGCCGCCAGCGGCAGACGCCTTGACCAGTACTGGACCCCCGAATACACCTTCGCCCCGATGTGTCGCTTCTTCGACAATATTGCCTTTACCGGTGCGGGCGTGGCCGAGATCCAGGGCTACGTCACAATGGACAACACCTTTGTGCAGGCCGAGGCCAAGACCATACACGGCCAGCCGGCCCTGGTCCAGAAAGGCTATCTCCAAAGCCGCAGCGACAAGTCGCAGGGCCAGATCTCCTTCGAGAAGACGCTGGTCTTCTACGAGGATCATTATGACGCAACTCTGGCGGTGCAGACCCCTGAGGGCGCCCGGTACCGCTACGCCGATGTCTGGTGGGATGTTAATGATGACTGGTCGCTCCGCTACGAGAACAGCGCCGGTGACTGGATCCTGCTGCGTAACCGTCGAGCCGATTCACCTGCCCCTCTGGGTCCCGAAGCTTTCCGTTCCTGCGCTGAGCTGGACCGCGGCTACGGCATCTGGATAGCAGTATCCGGGCCGCGCGAGGAAATCCTCATCACCACCAACGACGCGACCTTCCAGTCTCTGCCCCATTCTGGGGTGAGCTTTTTTGACGGGGATGATGAGACGAAGCCGGAGGACAAGTACAGTTCCCACTCCTGCATGGCTCTGTGTCTCAGCGCCGGCAGCACTGTGCCAAGGCCCTTCGAACCCAGCGCTGTCACCATCACTTACAGCGTCTATTTCGTCGCCCGCTCGACCTACGACGACCTCTACGAGCCCTACGAGCCGGAGTAAATGGAACTGCAACAGTGACCCCATCACACCGCAGACGGCTGCTGGCCGGAAGTTACCTCGGGAAGGTCGCTCTGGGCACCCAGGTCAACACCCTCGCCGTCTGCCTGGTGGCCATTGGCCGCACTTTCGGGGACTTGACGCAGGCCCAGATGGGTCTCATCGCCAGTCTGAGCTTCGCTGGCATAGTCGCGGGCCTTGTGGCGGCCGGTCCGCTGGCCGACCGTTACAGCATGCGCCCCTTCATTATCCTGGGGAATCTGCTGGTGATTGTGGGACAAGTCTCGATGGCACTGGCACCGGCCTACTGCCTGCTGCTGGCCGCCGCCGTCGTGGGAGGTATCGGCGCTGGCATCCTCGACGCCCTATTCAGCCCACTGGTGTGCAGTATCTCTCAGGATGGCCGGGCCAGCGCCCTCAATCTCCTACACGCCTTCTACTCCATAGGCGCGGTCGCTACCGTCGCCGGCGCGAGCTGGATGCTGGGCTGCGGGCTGTCGTGGCGCTTGATCTTCCCGGTGATGACGCTGCCGGCGCTGCTGTGTGGCGCTGTGTTCGTGCTCACGCCCGCGGCACCAACAGAGACCCAATCAGCCGAGCGCCAGGGCGCAGGTTGGCTGCTAGGCCAGCCGCTGTTTCTCGTTCTGCTGGCCACCATGCTGCTGCTGGGAGCCAGTGAGCTGGCCGTGGCGCAGTGGGTGCCGGCCTATATGACGAGGATCTTCGGCTGGGCTCAAGCCCCGGCCGGCGTGGTGCTAATGGGGTTCTCTATCGGCATGGCTGTGGGGCGTCTGTCCGGCAGCGCTCTCGCGCGGCAGCTGCGGGCTATGGTTCTGGTATCGGCGGCGGCTTTCCTCTGTCTCGGTTGCCTGCTGGTGGCCGCCCTTTCTCCCGTCAGCTACGGGTCGGCCACAGCTTTCGTCCTCTTCGGCCTGGCAGTCTCCACGCTCTGGCCCAGCATCTTGGCCTATACCTCCGAGCACTTCCCCCGTGGCGGCGCCACCCTGTTTTCGCTGCTGGCAGGAACGGGTAATGCCGGCGGGGTTATCGGCCCCGCTTTGGTGGGGTTGATTGCTGACACAGCGGGGCTACGTTGGGGCATGGGTGCGGTTGCTGCGCTATCGGCCGTATTGCTTGCCGTATTCCTGTGGTGCGACCTTACCGACCGCCGTCGTGCAATGTAGGACGCAGGTAACTGCTCAGCTTGGGGCGCTATAAGAGCGGACAGGCAAGGCAGCAGGTAGCGACTCGCCCCCAATAATTTATCCTGGAGGACAGGCATCCCTGCCTGTCCATGCCGTTGCTGTTCGGAGAGGCCTCGACAGGCTAGGAAGCCTGTCGTCCAGGAACACCAGCAAAAAGGGCCATGCCACTGTAAGAAATCTGGAGGATAGGCATCCTTCCCTGTGCGTTTCCTTTACACGCGACAAGGTAGGCAATTACGGATCCAGGTATCCTATCCCCGGAATTATCCTTATCGGTCACCTGCCTCATATGTCGAGAGGAAATTAGGCACCGTCACCGTATCGCCAGGGCCATAGTTGTAGATTGTGAAGCGTGTGATATCATCGCCGTCTGTATCCACGAACTCGGTGCTGAGTTTGGCCCTGCTCACGTCCCCATACAGTTCTGTATTTATGTACACGCGCGAACTCCGCACCCCGTTCAGCTTGTACATGACCGAGTTATCCTCGTTGCACAGCGTCTTGCCCTTATAGTATAGGAAAGCGCCGAATGCCAGCTTCACGCCGGAGGTCATGCCCTCTTCGTGGATTTCACTCACCGGGCCCTCGCCTATGCGCGGATCCAGGTCCAGGGCCAGCTCCACGCCATCGCCTGCGGGCCGTGCTGCGATGATGAGATGTGTGGCCTCATTGCCCTGCTCGTTGGTGATCCGCGCGTATCTCCCCACCAGCGACTCCGGCTGCTCGTGCTTGGCTGAGACAACGACTTTGAATTCCGCGAAGTTGACCGATGTTATCTTTCCCCTCCAGACAGCAGCAGGCAGGTTGTATTCCTTGTCGCCCTTGCCTATGCGTGTGCCCCTGCTCAAGAAGACACGCTTCACCTGGCCGCCCTCTTCAGACCAGATACCGAAGGAGCCTTGCATGGTCACTCCGTTGCTGGTAGTAACGGGAATGGCGGAGTCCTGGCAATGGATGATGGTATCGGTCCGGTCGCCAGAGATGACCGCGAATGCCACAGGAAGCTGGTCGCTGGCATCCTCCGTGATGACATCGAGACGGCGGATTTCGGAGATCAGCGGTTCGCCCTCGTACGCCTCGATGACCGTAGCGAACTGCGTCGCCAGCGGCTCCCTGCCTGAAGTCTGCTGTACTGCCCATTGCAGCTCATAGGGCTTGCCGCCGCCGGCCGGCTTGCCCTTGCATAGCGCTACATCGGCACCGACAGGCCGTACTGCGTGCATGCGGATGTGGATGTCGGGGTAATTCTCCAGGTCCCACTCCAGGTTCCAGATGCCTCGCGCTTTGCCGCGTCGGACCTCGTACAGATAGGGGAAGCAGCTCAGGTGTATCCAGTCAGGCTTCCCGTCCTTGCCATGCTTGAGCATCCATTCTTCCCGGTCTCCGTACGCCACCTCGGGACCGGCGAGCGTACCACGATCTTGCGCGGTCAGTTGCAGGCCGCTTGATTCAGCGATCCCGCGCGGGCCGTGGAAGCTCCAGTAATGATCGGTGCCGCCGCGCAGACGGAAGATGCTCACGACGTATGAATGCTCTGGCGACAGGTCCACCAGAGCGACGGTGCGCTGCTGCAGGCCGTCGTCGTTCATCATGCGATAGATTTGCGGTGGGTCGGTGTTCTTGTAGCGGCGGATTGCGGCGGTGGCTGTCTGTGCCCAGCCCCCGTCCACGAATTCCGTAAGCGCAGCCGGTCCCCGGACCTCCGGCCTTTCCGGTTCCCCCATGATCTTGGTCATATAGTGGATGCACCAGTTCATGTCCCAGTTGCTGCGGAAATCCTCGCCGCGATAATAGCCCAACTCCGGCAGCAGCGTCCGCCTCAGCGCCTCGTAGCCGATCGTGAGCGTATCGTAATGCACGTGCCCGAACGCCTGCCCGTAGCGCATCCAGAGCGCCCGTTTGTTCTCGCCCTCTCCACTGCGCAATATCACATGCCTGTAGCCATCGAGCACCTGGCTCGGCAGGTCCAGGTCTGCCCCATCACGCTCGACGATCTCCGTTACTCTGGCGCGCAGTGCCGGGTCAGTAAGCTGCCTGATCGGCGCATTTTTCTCCGAATCCCACAATGCCTTCGCGTAGTTCACTTCACCGGGAAACGTCTTGAGCGCAGGAATCCAGACCCATGAGTGGAGCGAGGCGCCGGCTTTCAGCGGCAGCGGGTCGGTGTGGGCCAGGTCCCCGTCATCACCAATATTGGCGTAGGTACGCCCGATCAGGGTGTAGTTGATGTTGTGATCGTACATGTATTTGAACTTAGGATCATCGCTCAGCCGTGGAAAACCTGCCTCCTGGTACTGCTGCGGCCTCAGTGCCATAATCCGGTCCAGCAGATCGGCTATCCCTTGAGTGCACCGGTAGTGCGCGTTGTTGTAACCTGGTGATTCAAAAGCCGAGCCGTCCACGAAGAACTCGTTGGTGAGAAAATACCGCATCCCGCCTCCACGGTTGAAGGTCCAGTCAACGATCTCAATGGAACGCGGACTATTCAAAAACAGCGCAATGTTCATCGCCGCCATCTGGTCGGCTGGACGGTTGGCCAGCATCCCCCCGTCCATCACGTTTTGCACCGCCACGCGGAAGTAGCCTGTCTCAATGAAGTCCCGCGCGTCTTCCATCGTCTGGATTTCCGGATGGTAGTTGTCGTGTAGCAGCTTCAAAAACTCCGGGTCCTCTTCATCAAAATAGTCCCAGATTCTCTCAAACGCCTGGGCGTAGGGCTCCGGCAGGCTGCCTTCCCACGGCCCCTCCATGTACAAGAAGCTACCCCGCAGAGGCGGCGTGCCCTGGGGGACGATCTTGCCACGCCATATCGCCTGGCGGGTGTAGCCCTTGCGCTGGTTTATGTTGAGGGCCAGGTTCAGGTACTGTTCGGCAATGCGGAACAGGATGATTGCCGCACTGCGCCCAAAGCGCTTGTCGCCGGTAGCGGCCCAGAAACGTGAGTACGTGTACGGCAGATACTTGTAGCGGCCACGGTAGAACTGGTTCCCATGATAGGCAATAAATCCATACGGGTCGCCCTTCTCGTCGAAGTACCCCCACCCGTCGTCGGGGAATTCGCCGCTGGTCATGTCGCCGGCGGCGAAGTCATTGCTCGGGAACCACCGCCCGCACTCAGGACACTGCACCTTCCAGGGGTGGTTCTTGAAATCGTGCTTCCAGGGGTAAAAAGCCGAGCGGCCCTCGAATACCTTGGTCCCGCAGATCGGACAGCCGTTCATCGGATAGCGGTTGACGTAAACCGCCCGGGGGATGGCTGTTTCCGGCAAGGAGTGAAAGAGCTCCTTGTCGGGGGGCGTGTCCGCCAGCAGCTTGTCAACAACTGATTGGCCGCCGAGCCCAGCGATTCCCTCCTGCCGCACCTCCACGAGCGCCTCCCTTGTGAAGAAAGTCAAACCGCTCTTGTGCTCATCCTGGCCTTCAAGCGGAAAGATGCGAGGCAAGGTCATGCCGCCGTCCTCGAACTTGTCTGTCAGCACTTGCTGCCACGACAGCACCTTTGCCGACAGTGCTAACTCGTAGTCGCCGGACTTGAACCTGATTTCGCCGGCCTCAAAGGACTTCAGGGCGCGGAAGTAGAAGCGCTGCACGGTATCGCCGGCCTTATGCGGCCAGCGGTCGAAAAGCTCCAGTTCGTCCGGGTAGCTCACCTCCAGCTTGCCGCAATCTGCCGGCGTCTCGATCATGATGCGCGTCTGCTGGCCGACTATCCAGAAGGTCGGCTTCTGGATACATTTGAGCTCGTCGCCTCCATGTACTACTCCGACGACAAGTACCATCGCTGGTACGAGCCACAGGTGCCGGATCTGGTCAGACATCACTAGCTCACCTCGTCTTTGCGGCCATCAACTCATCTGGAGCGTTTTGGCTCAGCCATCCATCATAAGTTATTGCCAAGCGCCTGAATTCCTTCCTGCGGGTTGGCCGTTGGCGGAGATTGCCTTGCCGGGCCCTCTGTTTGTCCACGACAATACCCGCAACCAGACGCTGCATAAGTGGTCTAACAACTGTACAGAAATATTCGCTTCCTCGATTGACTGCGTCTTCTGTATCCAATGGTACTCATATTCAACTGTTCACTGGCCGCCGTTGCTGTCATACCTGCCGTCCTGCTTACCATATTCATCTGGCGCAACCTCGCCGACCGCCGCCCACACCGCAGATCGCAGGTAATCCCATAGCGGTTGTGGAAATTATCTAGCCGCAACAACGTATTCAATCCACGAGGCAATCCAGATGAGAGCTATCCTTGTTTGTCTGACGGTAGTCTTCGCCTCTTGTATTACATCTTGTCAAAGGGAAGCTGCGGTGGTACCGACTGAGGGGCCCCTGCCTCAGCGACAGACCGAAAAGCCCCCGCCGCAGCGGCCTGACACGACTGCCCGTAAGGAGATAGTCGGCCCGGACGGCGGGAAGATGGTGTGGGTGCCGCCGGGACAGTTCAAGATGGGGGCCGAGGACTTATCCGATATAGAGAGACCTGTGCATCTGGTCAAGATCACCGAAGGCTTTTGGCTCGGCAAGTGTGAGGTCACCAATGCCCAGTACCGGAAGTTCTGCCAGGCGACTGGCCGGAAATTCCTATCCGAAGAAAAGGATCCGTACATAGCAGATGATTATCCGGTAGTGTGGGTAAGCTGGGAAGATGCGGCTGCTTACTGTCAACATCATGGGCTGCGGCTGCCGACGGAGGCGGAGTGGGAGTACGCGGCGGCCGGACCCGAGGCCCGCATGTATCCCTGGGGCGATGACTGGGACGGCAACAAGTGTTCTAACCTTGCCAACCCTGGCCCGGGTGGCACCACGTTCCCCGTAGGCAGCTTCCCGGAGGGCGCCAGTTGGTGCGGGGCTTTGGACATGGCCGGGAATGTTTTCGAGTGGTGCGCTGATTGGTTTGAGCGTGATGTGTATGAGCGGCACGCCCGCGGTGATTTGACGCCGCCGGAGAGCGCGAATTATAGGGTCGTGCGCGGCGGCTCCTGGCGCCTCACCGTCGGCCGCGGGGACTTCCGCTGTGCCTACCGCAACCGTGGCATCCCGACGGATCGCTTCAGCCACTTTGGCTTTCGTTGTGCCCGAAATCCTTGACGCGCTCAGGTCTGCCCTTTGTCCGTTCTACACTTTGCGCCGTTGCCAGCGGCCCGGCAGGAATCGCCGTGCGTCGCGCGGAAATGTGCGCTCCGCTTATCATCTGGAACCTTACGGGAGGTTGGAGCTTTGAAAATATTGCTCATCATCGCACTTGCGGGCTGCCTGTGCGCGGCCGCCAGCGGCAAATCCGTTGAGATCAAGCCGCCCAAAGAGTGGCTGACCCAGGCCCCTAACGGCGACTGGGTAGTGGACACGGCGACCGTCTCGACCAGTACTGGACCCCGGAACTCACCTTTCATGCGATGTGCCGCTTCTTTGACAACGTCTCATTCATGGACGCCGAAGGCGGCGAAATCCAGGGCTACCTGACCATGGAGAATACGTTCGTCGAGGCCGAGGCAGAGACCATTGACGGCCAGCCGGCCCTCGTCCAAAAGGGCCATCTGCAGCGGCGCAAGGACCACGCGAAGGGCCAGGTCTATTTCGAAAAGACGATGATCTTCTACGAGGACCACTACGAGGTGGAGCTGTCAGTGGGCGCGCCGGAGGGCAGCAAGTACCGCTACGCAGACGTGTGGTTCGACATCAATGACGACTGGTGCCACCGCTACACCAACAGCGCCGGCGATATCCTGCGTCTGCGGCCCAGTCGCGGCGACGCGCAAAACGCCGCAGCGACCTGGCGCTCGATCGAGCAGCTCGACCGCGGCTATGGGGTGTGGATGTCGGTGTCCGGCCCGCGTGAGGAGATACTCATTGCGCTCACCGACCCCGAGGTGCTCAGGCCTCTGCCCTACGCCGGCATTACGTTCTTCGACGGCCACGACGAAGTCGGCGACCAGCCGCCTAACTCGTCGCACGAGTGCATGTCCATCACCATCGTCGGGGGCATCCGGGAGCCTGTGGCCTTTGAGCCCAACCGAGTCATCTTCCACTACCGCGTGTTTCTGCAGGCGCGGAGTGACTTCGAAAGGCTCTACGGCACGGATTAGGCCGCCGGGCGTGTTCTGCCCCCCTCAGATCCCACTTGCTGAGGGGGAGCAAATCAGCCTTTTTCGACGATTTGCTCTAGGCGAGTAAAACCCCGCCGACGCCACGAGGCCCTGATACTACGGCATTTGTTACCAGGGGGGAGTAAATCTACTTTAGTACCCAGCAACCAAACCAGCAAGAATGCAACGTGACTTTTTTCTATTGGGTAAACCAATAGGTTGCTCTTGGACTCATCACGGCGACGGCGCGTGGTGTCGCAGCACAATGCCTAGCGACTCAAAGTATGCCTCCCCACTGGTATATACAGCAGGTCAGTCACAGTTTTATTTCATCTTTTTTTGCCTGCGGTAAATATTTGCCTCCGCTCAGCCGTCGCCTGGCAGCCGGTCCCCGGATGCCGGGGGTCCGCCGCCCCCTTCCGAAAAACAACGGCGACCACGACGGAGTCGGGCAGGATGCCCGACCTACGCGGTGAGGAAGGGCGCGGGCCGGTTTCACTCTGGACGCTGCGCGTCCTACGTTCAGCCGGCCCCTCCGACGGCAACGACGACTCGGGCTGGAAGCCCGAGCCACGCGACACTATTTGGGATGCCC
>JALGTY010000349.1 GCA_029821145.1 Candidatus Zipacnadia bacterium | reverse complement strand
GATGCGGGAACTGGCCAGGAGAGCCTACAGGACGCTGGGCTTCGACGACTATGGGCGGATCGACGCCATCCTGACCGACGAGGGGCCTGTCCTGTTGGAGGGGAACACCTTCGCCGGGCTCATGTGCACGCCGAGGGACAAGCCCCACAGCTACATCGGCGTCATGGCCGTGGCGGCGGGCATGGACGGCGGAGACTTGCTCGGCGAGATCGTGCACTTCGCACTCAAGCGGCATAGCCTGATCTGAGGACCACAATGGGCGCTTCGAGGCTGGAAATCGATCTCGGCAAGATCGGCCACAACGCCAGAACGCTGCGAACGCTGTTCGCCGCCAGGGGGGTTTGTGTCACTGCCGTGACCAAGGGCGTGCTGGGATCCCCTGCCGTTGCCGAGGTACTCGTGGACAGCGGGATCACAGCCATCGGCGACTCACGGATCGAGAATATCCGCAGAATGAAGGAGGCGGGTGTCGAGGCCGAACTCACACTGATCCGCAGCCCCGTGCCGAGCCAGACGAGACAAGTCGTCCAGTACGCGGACATCAGCCTGAACACCGAGCTCCCCGTCATCAGGCTCCTCGCCAGACATGCCGCTGAGCTCGGAAAGCGGCACCGGGTCATCTTGATGGTCGAACTCGGTGACCTGAGGGAAGGCATCATGCCATCCGAACTGGGGCCGGCACTGGAGGGTACACTTGAACTGGAAGGCGTGGAACTGGTCGGCATCGGGACCAACCTGGCGTGCTATGGCGGCGTGAAGCCCACCGACAAGAACATGGGAGAACTCTCCGCCATCGCCGATCGTGTCCGCAACGACTACGGCATCCCTCTGGAGGTGGTTTCAGGCGGGAACTCGGCGAACTACCAGTGGTTTGTTCGGACGCCGGACGTGGGGCTCGTGAACAACCTTCGCATCGGCGAATCCATCCTTCTCGGCCGCGAAACACTGCATCGCGCGAGAATCCCGGGCCTGCACACCGACGCCTTTACGCTCGTTGCCGAAGTCATCGAGTTGCGGGCCAAGCCATCCGCCCCTGTCGGGGAGAGCTGTCAGGACGCCTTCGGCAATATCCCCGTGTTTGACGACAGAGGCATCATCAGAAAGGCCATCCTCGGGATCGGCAAGCAAGACGTGGATGTCTCCGGGATCACGCCGAGAATCGACGTGGACGTCCTTGGAGCGACCACTGATCACCTGGTCCTTGATGCGAAACGGGCCGGTATACGCGTCGGAAGCGAAGTCGCGTTCGACGTGAACTACAGCGCGCTGCTGAGAGCCATGACGTCGCCCTACGTCAGCAAGGAGTATCGTTGCGCCTTCCCCCGTCTCCTTCCCGACACCTCCACACCTGCTGCGACGCCGAACGGCATTGCTCGAATCCTGCGGACGAAGGTGCACCCACGCCGGGGGGCCCTCCTGGGCAAGGAGGGCTGACCACATGTGCACCCCCCTCCGGCACTCCCCGTGGGTCACCACGTCGACATCAGGGGGGTGTGGCCCTGGGCCTGAGGGGCTGCGCTGTGTCTGAGCGCCTGTCGCCAAGCGCCGATAGCGCCGCGAAACCCGGAGAGAACGAAGACAGACTGCCAGGCGGCACTGGCTTTGTCTTCCATGAGAAGTACCTGGACCATACCCTCGGCGAGGGGCATTTGGAATCGCCTGAACGGCTGCAAGCCATCCTGCGGCGGATGAAAGCCTCTGGCCTGGACAGGCTTGTCAAGAACATCCGCCCGTCCGGCGACCCCCTGCCGTTCATCAAAGCCATCCATCCCGAAGCGCACATCAGACGCGTGGCCGAGCAGGCGCATGACGAGTCGATCTGCCGCCTGGCGGTAGCAGGAGCCCTTGCGGCAGTGGACGCTGTCTGCCGTGGGCAGGTGATGAACGCTTTCTGCGCGCTGCGTCCGCCGGGGCATCACGCTGCCGATGCCGGCGAGAACGGCTACTGCTTCTACAACAACGTCGCCATCGCCGCCCGCTACGCGCAGAAGAAACACAAGCTCAGCAGGGCCCTCATCGTCGACTGGGACTACCATCGCGGCAACGGCACCGAGTGGGCTTTCTATGAAGACCCGTCGGTCTTGTTTTTCTCCACCCACGAGCGGAAGGCGGTTCCCGGCACGGGCTTCGCCGAACGCAAAGGAAAGGGCAAGGGCCTCGGCTACAACATCAACGTCCCCTTGCCGCCCGGCGCGGACGACCAGGCGATTCTGGATGCGTTCGAGAGAAAGATGGCTCCGGCGGCCGAGCGCTTCAAGCCCGACCTCGTGCTCATTTCCGCAGGTTTCGACAGCCGCGAGGGCGACCCTTTGGGCGATTTCGCTGTGACGGACGGTGGCTTCGCAGAGCTCACCAGACGGATGATGGTCATTGCAGAGACGCATGCCAGCTCGCGCTTGGTCTCGGTACTCGAGGGCGGATACAACATCGAGGGCTTGGCGTTGGCAGCCGAATCCCACATCAGAACGCTGCTGGGCGAGTGACTCAGGAGACACGTAGGGACGGCCAGTAACGGCGTAGGCTCGTGGCCCCGCGCCGCAATTGGCGTGAGCGTGAAGAGGATCACCTGCTAATCAGAGCACCTGCGCGCAGCCGCCGCGTCAAGGAAGAATGGCGCTTCTCCTTGCATGGGCTCCCGCCCGTGCTAAGTTACCTGCACAAAGTTCTTGGATAGTACGGGCTCGGGTGGCACGGGTGCCACGCCGCAGGCGGAGCACCCGTGCGAGGCCCACGGGCACTCGCTTCGCGGGTGCCCGTGCCACCCCCAGCCATTGTCTAAAAACTTACTCCAGGCAGCTTAGATCTGAACGGCGCGTCGACCAACGTGTGTCGGCTCCTCTCGTTGGTTTACAGTGACAGGGGCCCACGCAGACGACCTTGGGCATCATGGTGAAGCCATCCGACCAACGCCCCTTCGCCCGAAGGCACTGCTTGCTTCCCTCTCATAATCCCTGGTACATAAAATGGGGGCAGGCCACTCCCGTGTTGCGCCCGCGCCGTGGACGGGTCAGGAGCCAACGTCTCTGAAAGCGCGTGGCGCGATCGGTGTACCCTATAGTGGGTGGGCGAGACGTCCCCCCGGGTGCCCCCACACCAGGGGGAGGCCAGGCCGGTGAGGGGTCACTGGAGGCGTGCCTGCCTCACCGGCCTTTGGCTTCCAACGCTTCACAGGACGCAGCGCGAGCCGATAGTGTCAAGAGTTGTGTGTAAAAAGGTATTTATTGACTCCTGTATTTGCTAAAGAAATGGGTTGTAGTTGCCGATATGAGTGAGCATGAGACCCACAGGGAGCAAAGCGGAACTGGAAGCCCGCCGGCGGCGGGCGGTAGCCATGCTCCAGGAGGGTCTGGGAGTGTGCGAGGTGGCCCGTCGCGTGGGCGTTTGGCCAGGCTCGGTGACCCGGTGGAACCAGGCCTACCAAGGAGCCGGAGAGGAGGGACTCAAGGCCAAGCGCCATCCCGGCAGGAAGGCGAGACTGTCCGACGAAGACCGGCAGCGGCTGGGCGATCTTCTGCTCCAAGGACCTCTGGCCCATGGCTACAAGA
>JALGTY010000348.1 GCA_029821145.1 Candidatus Zipacnadia bacterium | reverse complement strand
CAGGTGGAAAAAGGCGAGGTGTTCGGCTTTTTGGGGCCTAATGGCGCAGGCAAGACGACCACGCTACGGCTTCTGCTGGGGCTGTTGGAGCCTACGTCAGGCACGGCGTCAGTGTTCGGCGAGCGGCTTGGTCCCAAAGACGGACTTCGCCGCGGGATTGGCGTCTTACTGGAGCACGACGCGCTGTACAAACGGATGTCGGCGTACGACAATCTCGACTATTACGCGCGGCTCTATGATGTGGCCGACCGCAGGCAAAAGGTAAACCAACTCCTGGATTTCGTGGACTTGTCGGACCGCAAGAACGAGCCGATAGCGCGCTATTCGACCGGCATGAGGCGGAAGCTCAGTATCGCCCGGGCACTTGTACACGACCCTGAGATACTGTTCATGGATGAGCCGACCGCAGGCCTCGATCCTGAAGCTCAGACAATGATAAGAGATGTAATCATCGAGCTTTCCAGCAACAAGAAGATTACGGTGTTCTTGAATTCGCACAATCTCTATGAGGTGCAGAGGATCTGCACAAAGGTGGGGGTTTTGCGCGGCGGGCGCATCAAGGCCTACGACTATATCGAGAATCTGTGTAATGCAGGAGACCAACCGCTGCTGGATATCACTGTGACTGGTGGCGATGATGCGGCTGTGGCACAGCAGCTATTGCAGGCCAGCCCGCTGGTCTCGGCTGTAGAAGTGAATGGGACGACAGTATCGGTAACGCCAGCCCGCTGGTCTCGGCTGTAGAAGTGAATGGGACGACAGTATCGGTAACTCTAAGCGGGAGCAGTAGTCCGGAGATCATAAGCCTCTTGGCCGCCAATGGGGTGCGGATTGAAGAAATGACAAAAGTTGTCAGGTCGCTGGAGGATATCTATCTACAGACGATGGGGGAGATGGAGGCGACTTCGTGAGAAGCAATAAGGTGTACACAGTGGCCCGCCGCGAGTTCCTGGATATCGTGGCCAACAAGAACACCGTGGTCGCGGGGTTGTTGTTCGCCGGATGGTTTAGTTGGCTGCACGGGCTTGGCCTGGCGGTCAAGGAAACAGACGACATCTTTGAGCTTTTCAATGGATGCCTGATCTACCTAACGCCGATGGTGGGCGTATTCGTGGCATACATCTACTCGGGTCAGGCGTTTCTCTTCGAGAAGACCGAAGGCATCATTGAGACGCTGCTGTGCGCACCCTTGAACCTGCGAGCGCTGTGGCTGGGCAAGTCTATTGGCGTGGCTTTTCCCGCATGGCTGGCAACACTGATATTCGCGGCCGGTTTCACGCTCCTGGCACGCCACAATACGGAAGCCGCCGTGGTGCCGGCACTGTATGTGGTGTTTCATGTGCTGGTGATCGTACCGGTCTTCATAGTGGCGGCAGTCGGGGTCATGGGCTTCTGGCAACTGGTACTGGGGATGCGTGAAAATCAGATTGTCAATCTAATTGTCTTTTTGGGGCTGTTTCTGGGGCTCTCGTTCAGTGGCCAGATCATGCAACTTGGTCTGGTAACCTCGTGGCAGTTGATCGGAATCCTGTTGGGCGTTGCGATCCTGTTCTTGGTGTTCACCTGGTGGTTGGGACGTTTTCTCAACAAAGAACGAATAGTTCGGTCTATTCCATGAGTAACGCCGTTGTCGGGTACCCACACCAAAGGTGTGGGTGACATGGCATGCGCCCAATTATGTGCCCAGGGAGGAAAAGCTATGGCCGGGATGAGCAAAGAGGAAATGCGAGAGGCGCTCACGGGGCCGGTTGCCTCGGTAAGCACGCCTTTCAATCGCGACGGCAGTCTGGATTTTGACGGGCTGCGCGACTTCATTGACTTCGTCATCGCCGGCGGCACCAAGACCGTGCTGTTGACACATGGCGATAGCCTCTACACTCTGCTGACCGACGACGAGGTCGCGGAGGTGACGAGGATCACCGTCGAGCACACTGCCGGGCGGGCGCTGGTGACGGCCGCCTGCAACGGCTGGGCGACGCCGAAAGCCGTTGAGTTCGGGCAATACAGCCGCGAACTAGGCGCTGATGTGCAGATGCTGATGCCGCCTGACTGGGCACGCTCCGCGACCGTCGAGACCTTCGTTGAGCACTACCGGGCCGTCGCCGAGCATATCCCGGTTATGATAGTGACCAACGTGTTTGCGCACTGGCCCGTGCCAGAGGCGATGAAGGTGCTGGAGATCCTGCGCGACACCGAGCCGAATCTCGTCGCCATCAAGGATGACCTGTGCGGCTCTTTTGCCCGCAAGATGAGCCTGGTGGTACACGAAAAATGGGCCGTCGTCTCCGGCGGACAGAAACAAAATCACCTCGACAATCTGCCCTACGGCTGCGACGGATATCTTTCCACCTTCACGCTGTTCAAGCCGGAAATCACCCAGAAATACTGGAAAGCGATCGTGGCGGACGACATGACCACAGCCGTCGGCGTCATCAGGGATTACGACCTGCCGCTGTTCGACTACATTGGCGGCCTGACGGGCGGCTTCGATGCCGGCGTCCACGGTACGCTGGAGCTATTTGGTGTCGCCAGGCGCTGGCGCAGAAACCCGTACTACAGCCTCAACGACGAGGAGATGGAAAAACTGGCCGATTTCTATAGAGGGCTGGGGCTGCTGTAGCCAGGGGCGGGGGCGGGCGTAAAGATTGTCGGCACGACAGGCGTCTCGCCGGTCGCATCACAGTCCCACCCGTAGGGGCGCAATTCATTGCGCCCACTTAGGAGCGGTGTGGCGGGCGTGATGAATCACGCCCCTACGAACACCGACAGTCGGCCTCTTGTGGCGTACCGACAAGCCTTAGATGGATCCCGTTGGCGGTACCTGCGCGGCGCGGCAGCATGTGCAGAGCAGCCTTGGCATTCTATGCTTTCACTAATATAGTGGGTTTCACCATTTGGTGAAACCACCCGGAATACTGAAAATATCATCTGTTGGTGCGGAAGGGAGCTGACCGTGCAATACAGTGAAGGCAAGATCGGGCGCGTTTTTGCTATCCGCCTGGAGCACGGGGAGCCGATGCCCGGGACGCTGGAGGAATTCGCGGCTAAGGAGGGTATCCAGTCCGGGCTGGCAATAATGGTCGGCGGGGCAGAGGAGGACAGCAAGCTCGTGGTCGGGCCGGAGGACGGCAGTATGCTGCCCGTGACGCCCATGCTCACCGCGCTTTGTGGCGTTCACGAGGTAGCGGCGGTCGGCACTCTGTTTCCCGATGAGCAAGGCAGCCCGGTCCTGCACATGCACGCCGCCTGTGGTCGTCAGGATGGCTCCATCACCGGCTGCATCCGCGAAGGTATCGTCACCTGGCAGATATTGGAGGTTATCCTGATCGAGGTCACGGGCCTCGACGCCGCCCGCATCGAGGATAGCGCCACCGGGTTTCAACTGCTGGAGTGCGGGAGCCAAAGGCAAGCCTAACCCCCTAACCCCCTTCCCTGGTAGGGAAGGGGGAATCAAAGGGGGATAGGAGAGTAGTTAGCAGGACGAAACAGCGCTAAGACGGCGGTGATGTGTCTTAGAGCAGGACTTCCTCCCGGATGCGGAAGAGCTTGGCCCCCACGCGCTCCCAACTGCTCATCACGTGGTTGAAGCCGACCAGCATCTCGCCGGGATTAGACTCGTAGATGAACGGGTACGAGACCTGCGGATATTCCTCTTCGAGTGACCGGACGCACACCACCGGGTCGCTCCAGCTCTTGCCATCATCCTCGGAAAGTGCCATGGACAGCGCGCTTCTCCGAACCTCGGTGCTCACTTCGCCGAAGTTGTTCCAGATGATAGCCAGCCGGCCGCTTGTAAGACGGATGATATGGCACGGCGCGCTGGGGCTTACGATCTGCGTCGGTGTCGGCTCGGACCACGTGAGGCCGTTATCCTCCGAAAAGGCCTGCAGGAAATGCCCCAGGTCGGTGCGGATGAGCATCCAGATGCGGCCGTCCTCAAGCTCTACCACCACCGGCTCCAGCGCGCCGGCGTGATCCCCGTGCTGGCCGATGTCTATGGCCTCGCCGAGCTGCCAGGTTGCGCCGCCATCGGCTGATACCACACAGGCACTGACCAGGCGACCGGGGGCAGGCACCAGGTAGCTGAACGGCACAATGATGTGGCCGGAAGAGGAGACTTTCGCGTCGTTGCTGGCGCCGGTGTAGCCGCGGAAGATCATCTGATTGTCAACCCAGGTCTCGCCCTCGTCGAAGCTGCGGGCGGCCCACATGTCACTGCGGCTCTGCTCCATGTCCGGCTCGTCATCGGGCCACACCGAAGCGTAAAAGCCCAGATAGAATGTCCAGAGCACCCC
>JALGTY010000347.1 GCA_029821145.1 Candidatus Zipacnadia bacterium | reverse complement strand
CCGGTTACAGTTGACCACCATGCAGGTGATCAGCACCTGGATTGTCACCTTCGCCAGCCCCCGGTAGCGTACCTGCCCCCGGGCATGATATCTTTTCTGCTCGGCGCACTTGCGCTCAAGGTTGGGCGGCTCAGGTTGACTGTCCGGACTAGCTTGGCCGATAATATCCGGGGCGTCCCGATCAGAAGGATTATCCCGAGCGCTATCACAACCGGGCGCGTTGTGATAGTATCTGAGTTTGAGTGTTCTGTGAAGCATCATCCGAACGCTGCCGGATGAGGATTTCTCAGGTTGGAGTATTCACTTTGACGCTTCGAGCTATAGTAATCGCGGTAGTTCTTTCAGTAATATCCATCTTCTGGATGCACCTTTCGGGGACGATTGAAGGTGGCGGCAACATCTACGCTCTCTCTACGCCACCGGTGCCGGCGATCTTCTGCATGCTGCTCTTGCTGGCGCTCATGCCGCTGACGATGCGACTGTTCAAGCGGGCGCTGAGCAAGAAAGAGCTCATCGTCATATTCATGTTCCTGGTGCTCACTATTCCCCAGACCACCTACGGCGTCGTCGAACTGCTTATCCCCTGGATGACCACCCACGTCTATTTCGCCACCCCGCACAATGACTTGAACCTCATTACCGCCGAGCTGCCCAACTGGTATTATCCCCACGACAACGAACTCATCCGGCAGATGTTCGAGGGTAGCGACGACGGCTCGGTGCCGTGGCGGGCGTGGCTGTATCCGCTGGGCATGTGGACTGTCGTGATGTCGCTGGTCTTCTTCACCGGACTGTGCCTGGTCAATATGTTCCGGGCGCAGTGGGTGGATAATGAGCGGCTGCGCTTCCCACTGCTGCTCATACCAATCAGCCTGGTCGAACAGGAAACACCCGGGTCGCACACCTCGTTTTTCCGCAGCCCGCTGGTCTGGGTCGCCATCGCCATTGTCTTCATCCACCACGGGCTCAACGTGGCACACTCGTTCAACCCCTCGGTGCAGGCGCTGACGGATTACTACCGCATCGGCGGCATCTTTACCGAAGCGCCGTGGACGAACTTCAATCATGTCAGGCTATTCTATCGTCCGCAGGTGCTGGGGCTGGCGTATTTCGTGTCGCCTGACCTGCTGTTCTGCACGTGGTTTTCGTTCCTCATGCAGCCGGCGGTAGAGACGTTCGCTGACATCTTCGGCCTGCGCCAGGACCCGGGCTTCCCGTTCTCATACGAGCAGGGCTCCGGCGCGTACCTGGCACTGATCTTTGTGCTGTTCTGGGTCGGCAGGCACCATATCGCACAGGTGGTCAGAAAGGCCATGACTGGCGACCCGAACATTGACGATTCTGCTGAGCGGATGCCCTACCGGTGGTCATTCTTCGGGGCTGTCGGAGGCTTTGTGGCACTGATCATCTGGTCGCACGTATCGGGCTTCTCGCCGACCTTCAGCATTCCGTATATCGCCCTGCTGCTGGGGTTCGGGCTGGTCTATTCGCGGGTGAGGGCCGAGGGCGGCGTGCCGGCGATGTGGGCATTTCCGTTCAACCAGCATAAGATGATGATGTTCTATCTGCTGGGCACGCGTTCTTTCATCAAGGGCGGCGACGTCTCCGACCTGGTCATGCTGAGCTCGTTTTCGTGGATGGGTCGCGGGTACTACATGTCTCAGATGGGATACCAGATCGAAAATGAGGCGTTGGCGGACCGCTATGAGATCAGGTCCAAGAGGTTTGCGGCGCTTACCATGTTTGCCTTCGTGTTCGGGTGCCTGGTGGCCTACTACGTGACGCTTGGGGACTACTACAAATTCGGCGCGATAAGCATGGGAGGAGGCACGACCAGCGGCGGGGGAAACACGTGGAACGCTCGCGTTCAATGGGAACAGATCGCCCGCGCCATAGTCAATCCGGCCGGGCCCGACGTCAACCGCAGTATCGCTATCGGCACCGGTGCTTTCATAGCCGTGGCGATGGTGGTGCTGCGATTCTACTGGCTACAGTCGCCCTTCCATCCGCTCGGCTACGCGATATCGCTCAACTACGGCTACGCGCTGTGGTCGAATTTCCTGGTGGCGTGGGTCATAAAACTGGTTGTGCAGCGGCTCGGTGGGGCGCGGCTGTACCGCCAGCTCATGCCGCTTTTCCTGGGGCTGGTGGTTGGTGACCTGCTGGCAGGTGGGATAAGCTGGCTGGCGCTGCTGATACTGGGCCGGGATGCTCTGGCCGGATACGTCGTCTGGTTCGGCTAGCCCTCACCCCCCGGCCTCACCCACTGCTCTGCAGTGGGTACCCGCCGGCGGCAGAGGGGAGAAGGTCAAGGCAAAGCGACCCGGCCAGGGATGCCGCTGCTGCTTTTTTGGAGCACGGTGGGGGGACAGTCCCTAAAGGGACAGTCCCCTTGTGATACATGGCTGGTGTCGGGGGACTGTCCCTTTAGGGACTGTCCCCCAGGTGAGACCAATCGCGTGCGCAAAGGAGTGACAGCGTTGAACCATAAGGTAGTATTCACGGGCGTCAAGCAGGTGAAACTTGAGCCGTGTGAAATGCCGTCGCCAGGACCGGGACAGATGCTGGTGCGCACCATCAAAACCGCCGTCTCGACCGGCACCGAGTTGACGATTTTAACCGGCGACTATCCGGAAGGCTCCAAGTGGGGCGAATACGGAACCTTCCCGTTCGATGCCGGCTACAGTAACGTGGGTGAGGTCGTCGAAGTCGGTGAGGGTGTCACGCGCTTTTCTGCAGGCGACCGGGTGGCGAGTTCCGCCAGGCACTGCAGCTACGCGCTGGTTGGAGACGGCCCCCAGACGCATGCAGTGCCGGAAGGTGTAAGCGATGAGGCAGCGGCGCTGTATATGCTGGTGCAGATCGCGATCCACGGCGTGCGGCGAGCCGGGGTGCAAATGGGCGAGTCAGTAGTCGTCTATGGCCTGGGAGTGATCGGGCAGTTCGCACTGCAGCTTGCGCGGATTGATGGGGCGCGCCCGGCAATCGGTGTGGACCTGTCGCCGCTAAGGCGTGAGCTCGCGCAAAGCCTCGGTGCGGACCTGGTGATTGACGGGGCGGACGATGACATCGCAGCCCAGGTCAAAGCCGCGACGCGCGGTCGCATGGCCGATTGCGTTATCGAGATAACCGGCATCGGTGAACTGATCCCGGCGGAGATGGACCTGCTGCGTCGGATGGGCCGCATAGTGATTCTAAGCAGCCCCCGGGGAGAGACCAGCTTCGATTTCCACGACTACTGCAACTCACCGAGCTTGACCATCATCGGCGTACACAACGGCTCGCACCCGCAATACGAGACACCGTACAATCCCTGGACGCCCGCACGCAACGTGGAATTCATCTTCGACCTAATCGCGAGCGGGGAGCTTCACGTGGACGAGCTGGTCACGCACAGGTACTGTTGGGAAAATGCCGTGGATGCGTATGAGATGTTGATAGCGGACCGCGGGCAGGCCGGCGCGGTGATACTCGACTGGGAAAAATAGCCCGCGTGCGAAGTAGAGCAGGATCGGTAGGATAGGCGTCTCGCCTGTCCGCTCTGTAGAGCAGCAGTCTATTGCGCGCCGAAATGGCGGGAGAGCTTGGTATTGT
>JALGTY010000346.1 GCA_029821145.1 Candidatus Zipacnadia bacterium | reverse complement strand
TCAGCCACCATCTCTTCCAGAAGACCCGCCGGCTCGTACCTGTCGCTGCCCAGCCGCTCGCGCAGGCTCTCCATGACCGCCAGAATGATGTCGTTGCCGATGAGGTCCGAAAGCTCCAGCGGCCCCATCGGGAAGCCGCAGCCCAGCTTCATCGTGGTGTCAATGTCCTCTGCGGAAGCCACGCCCTCTTCCAGGAGCACAATCGCCTCGTTGATCATCGGTATCAGCAGGCGATTGCACACGAAGCCGGGACTGTCCTTGACCAGCACCGGGACCTTGCCGATGGCTACCGCCAGATTCCGAACGGTTTCAGCCGTCTCGCTGCTGGTCTCCGGCGCTACTACGAGCTCGACGAGCTTCATGATCGGGGCCGGGTTGAAAAAGTGCAGACCAACGAAGTTTGCGGCACGCCCACTGGCCTGACCAAGGTCGGTCACTGAGAGGCTGGATGTGTTGGTGGCGAGAATAGTATGAGGCGGGCAAATGCTGCTTAGTTCAGTCAGCAAATCCGCCTTGGCGGTGAAATCCTCGATAATAGCCTCAATCGCAAACTGGCATTGCGCGGCGGGGGCCAGGTCGTCAGCGGTCTGTATGCGGGCGAGGATAGCGGCAACATCGTCAGCGGTCATCTTGCCCTTCTCGACGACCTTCTGCAGGCCCTTTTCCATTCGCGGGACGGCACCGGCTGCTACCTCGGAGACCTCATCATACAGAAGCACGTCAAAGCCGCCCTGCGCGAAGCATTGGGCAATGCCACTGCCCATAGTGCCGGCGCCGGCCACGAAAACCCGGTCAATATTCATGCGAACGCCCCCTGTGAGGTGTCTAACCTGGATTATTCACGAGTGAAATGCAACATATAGCGGGAAACGACCTCGGGCTGGAAGCTGAGAACTGACCCACGCCTTTGGCGTGGGTACCCCGCGTTCTCACCTGAGTGCGGCAAACAACGCCACACTCAGGCCGAGCCACGGATTACTAATGCGGTCTAAATCCGCTCGACGATGGTGCATACGCCGATGCCACCGCCACAGCACAAGGTGGCCATGCCGACGGTCACATCCTGCCGCTGCATTTCATACAAAAGCGTTGCCAAAACGCGCGCCCCGCTGGCGCCGATCGGATGGCCCAGCGCTATCGCCCCGCCGTTGACATTGACCTTCTCCAGATCCCAGCCGACTTCTTGAGTCAGTGCCAAGGTCTGCGCTGCGAACGCCTCATTCGCCTCGATGAGCTCGATGTCATCGAGAGTCATACCGGCATCAGTCAGCGCCAGCTCAATGGCGCGTGCAGGTGCGATGCCGAATTCGTCCGGGGCCCGCGCAGATTCGGCCCAGGCAACCATCCGCACCGGATTGTCCAGGTTCATGCCGGCGGCTACGTCCGCTGAGACCACAACTGCAGCCGCCGCGCCGTCGTTGAGGCCGGAGGCGTTACCGGCGGTGATAGTGCCATCCTCGACAAAAACCGGCTTGAGCTTGGCCAGTATCTCCACGGTGGTGCCGGAACGGGGATGCTCATCAGTGTCTATCACAATCGGGTCGCCCTTGCGCTGTGGGATTTCGAGGGGGGTAATCTCAGGCTCAAAGCGCCCTTCTTTCTGGGCGACCTCGCAGCGGTGTTGGCTTTCGGCGGCGTATTCGTCCTGGGCCTGACGCGATATGCCGCGTTGCTGGGCGAGTCTGTCCATCGCAGCACCCATATGCTCGCCGGTGAAACCATCTTGCAGGCCGTCTCTAAGCATGCAATCAATCAACTCGTAGTGGCCCATGCGGCTACCCCACCGTGTGTCTGTGTCGGCAAAGGGCGCTCGGCTCATGCTCTCCATGCCGCCGGCCACGGTGACTTGCCGCCGGCCACACAGAATCGATTCCGCCGCCATGGTGATCGCACGCAAACCGCTGCCACAGAGCATGTTGATGGTTGCTGCCGGTGTGGTCACAGGAATGCCGGCTGCGATGGCGGCCTGCCTGGCCGGCCCCTGTCCCAGTGCAGCGGAAATCACGTTGCCCATTAGCACATCTTCGACCTGCTCGGGGGCGATGCTTGCCCGCTCTAAGGCCGCCTTGATGGCGTGCGCGCCGAGCTCCGTGGCCGGTACGTCTTTCAGCACACCACCGAAGGTCCCGACAGCTGTCCGCGCTATCGCACCAATTACTGCCTCTGTCACTCTAGCTCACCTATCCTTTGCGCAAGCCCCATGACCTCAGGGCGGAAGATCTCTGCGGCCATTGGTTTCAGGTCACCAGATACCTTGATCTCGAAGTCAGCCTGATCGAGCACATCTTCTTGCAGGTCCACGCCGGGGGCGATTTCGATCAGCACCAAGTGCCCGTCTTCGAGTGTAAAGACCGCCCGCTCGCTTACATAGAGCACTTGTGTGGCGCACTGGGCGGCATATTCGCCGCTGAAAGTGACGTGCTCAACCTCGGGCACCAGCTTCTTGACCTTGCCCTCCTTAACGATGCGCAGTTTGCCTTCTCTTATCTCTACCTTGAGTCCAGCCGCGGTGAGTGTGCCGCAGAAGATCACGCGCTTGGCGGTCTGGGTGATGTTAATAAAGCCGCCGCATCCTGTGAGGCCGCCGCCGAACTTGCTGACATTCACATTGCCGTGGGTGTCTATCTGGGCGCTGCCGAGGAAGGCCAGGTCGAGTCCGCCACCATCGTAGAAATCGAACTGGCTCGGCTGATCAATGACGGCGTCCGGGTTGGTCGAGGCGCCGAACGAAAGCCCCCCGGCGGGCACGCCGCCGATCGCGCCTGCCTCAACAGTTTGCACCATCTCCTCGATGATGCCCTCCTCGTTGGCTACATCGGCGACGCCCTCCGGCATCCCGATGCCAAGGTTGATGACAGCGCCTGCGAACAGTTCCATTGCGGCTCGTCGGGCGATGATCTTGCGCTCGCTCATCTCCATCGGCTCCATGCTCTGCAGGTCGATTCTCAACTCGCCGCAGTAGGTCGGGTTGTACTCCTCAGCAAAGGTCTGGTGGTGCTCGTGGGGCTCGGCGACGACTATCGCGTCCACCAGAATCCCCGGCACCTTTACGGTGTGTGGGTGGAGCGTGCCGGCCGCAGCGAGCCGCTCGACCTGCGCGATCACTATGCCGCCGGAGTTCCTGGCAGCCTGCGCGATCGGCAGCATCTCCCCGTGCATGGCCTCGCGTTCCATCGAGATGTTGCCCCTGCTGTCGGCCGTGGTGCCGCGAATGAGACCCACGTCAATCGGCGTGGCCTTGTACCACATCCACTCGCGCCCGCCTAGCTCAATCAGTTCCACCAGGTCCTCGGTGGTCTTCTCGTTGAGCTTGCCGCCGCCGTTACGAGGGTCAACATAGGTGTGCAGCCCGATGTGGGTGATGGTTCCCGGCCGCCCCGCGGCGATATCTCTGTAGAGGTGTGCAATGACACCTTGCGGCCAGTTGTAAGCCTCAATCTTGTTCTCCACCGCTAGCTTGGCCAGACTCGGCACCAGGCCCCAATGGCCACCGATGACGCGTTTCACAAGACCTTCCTGGCCCAGATGATTAACGCCGCGACCGGCCCCATCCCCCTGACCTGCGGCATACAACACCGTCAGACCAGTTGGTGAGCCGGTCT
>JALGTY010000345.1 GCA_029821145.1 Candidatus Zipacnadia bacterium | reverse complement strand
CAGGCGTTTTTCCGCACTTTCGGCCAGCGGCGCCAGAATTTCGATCGTGTAGACCTGTTTGACCAGGTGAGATAGCACCGCCGCCTGGTAACCGGAGCCGGTTCCCACCTCCAGAATTACATCTTCGGGCTGTGGCTCGAGCAGCTCGGTCATTTTAGCCACTACCCCAGGCGCCGAGATGGTCTGGTCCTCTCCGATGGGCAGAGGCGTGTCGTAGTATGCCAAGTGGCGAAGCTCTTCGGGGACGAACAGGTGGCGAGGAGTGGCTGTCATGGCCTCAGCGACAGCAGCAGACTCCAGCATTCCCTGCTGCTTGAGCTGCTGGACCATATCCCGTCGCATCTGCTCGTAGTCGAGTTTAGTCTGCTGAGCTTGGGAGCTTGGAGGAGCAGGCAACTGCGGTGGCAGCTTCTTGTCTTTGTCGCATCCGGCCAGCCCACTGACCAGCACTGCCCCCAGCACGAGGATTGTACCGATACTCGTTGTCTTGGTCAGAGATAGCATGTCTCATCGCTCCCTTCGTACTGGCTGGTTCTACTGCCCGTAGTCGCGGTCGAGCGGCCGGGCCGGGACGCCGACAACGGTCAGCATAGCAGCCACGTCCCGCGTTACCACTGCGCCGGCACCGACCATGGCCTCTTCGCCCACCCTGACTTCGGGCAGGAGCGTGCAGCCAGCTCCCAGGAAGGCGAAGGCCGCGGTGCTGGATCTGCCGGCCAGTGTCGCATTGGGGCCGATGGTGTTGCAGAAGCCGACCTGGACGTGATGGCTGACAACTGTGCCTGCATTGACCCGGCACAGGTCGCCCACGCTGGCACCTGGCAGCACTTGCACTCCTGCCCCCAGAAAGGCGCCTTCGCCGATCTGAGCGACTAGGGAAGGCCCCACCAGGGCCTACCTCCGCCTGTAAAGTGCGAAGAACTCGGTTCCGGGTGTACGGGTGAGCCTTCCGTCCGCTGCTGACTCCTCCACCATAAACCATGTCGACGCGTCCGCGCCGTCCTGGTAGAGCTGGTACGTGAAGTTCGCCAGCAAGAAGTCGGTGCAGTTCTCGATGAGGTAGAGCGGCTGGCCCTCTGGGGGACAAGCGTTCCCCCCGTGACCGAAGATCCGGAAGTCGCTCGAGTCTCGGATGAGCACGGGGGTCAGCGCCCGAGGCCCGTTCGCGCCGAGGGTCTCGGACTTGATTGCGTATACCCGCACGTTGCGGACGTCATCGAACTCGACCATGTGGTCGGCTCCACTGTGCTCGGAGTTGAGCATGTAGAAGGCCAACGGCTGGCGCGTTCCCCGGACCAGGACGTGGCGGTGGCTGAGGCCCTGGGGGAACTTGTAGGGCATCAACGCGTTGTACCAGCGGCCGCCGCCGTTCCCATCGATCAGGACCAGCGGGTGGTTCGTCGGCGCGACGTCCCACGCCCGCGGCCACGGCTTCGTGCGGACATTCCGCACCATCGAAGCACCGCCGGCGCTCCAGTGGATGGCGTAGGCTCCCGGATAGCGGCACCAGAGCTGGACGAAGGCGACCGTGCAGGTTGCGTCCGGGTCGTCCGGCGAGACGAGCATGGGGCTGGGGCGCCTCACATCGGCGAAGGCAGGCGCCTTGGGAAGGGGCTCGATTATCGAGTAGACGCCCAGACCGAACAGCCGGCTGTCGGCGCGGAGACGGAGCGGCTCGGAGATGCGGTAGATGCCCTTCGGTATGAAGACGTACTGGGCCTCATCTATTGCCCTCTGGATGGCCGCGGCATCATCCGTTCGGCCGTCGCCGGCGGCGCTGTAGGGCTCTGCGCGGACGTTGGCGACGCGTGGGTCGTCCCACGAGGGCAGCGGCTCCGTCCACTCGTGAGCGGCCCGGAAACCCTCGGGCGCAGGCGTGTCGGGCTCGATGACTGCGAGGGGGACGTCCTGCCTCACGCCATCGACCCACACGGGGTACGTCGCCGAGGGCCCGGCCGCGTAGACGCGAACGTGCGTCCAGCCCTGAGCCACCCCTTCCAGTACCGTGGCGTGCCCCAGCCTGACGACCACCGGGGCGTTCTCGAAGTAGACGTTGCTGAGACAGACCGGCCGGTTCGCCCGGATCGCCAGGTCCTTGCCTTGCAGGCGGATCACGGAATCGACGAGGTTCAGCGGGCTATCGAAGGCAGGCCAGGCCGCACCGGCGACTTCGATGCTGGCGCCTTCAATCAGACCTCCCACAACGGTCAGCGGACCACGGGTGGCTGAGTAGATCGCACGCTCCGACTGCCCCTTGAGGGTCAGGTGGCTGATGACCGGCGAGGGCTGGGAGCCTGCGAACCGCCGCATCTCTCCGAGGCCTGCAAGGTAGAGCCCATACCGCCCTCCGGTTACGCTGATGTGAGACGCGCTGCCGCCGGACCCGCTGACGCCGCGGAAGCCCGCGAAGGCGCCCTCGGCACTCACATGGCAGTCCTCCGTGACGCTGCCTTGCGCCCCCTGATGGTCAATCCCGATGGCCCCCGGGTTACCTTCCCCCAGATGGACATCCAGACTGATGATCATGTTGTTGAACGAGATGTTCGGCTGCAGCTTGGCCGGGGTCTCATTGTTGTAGGACGCCACGAAGATCACCGGGCGAGGGTTGGCGGGGTCCCCGAAGCCGGACGCGTCGTCTGCCAGCACGATCCTCGCCCGGCCGCCCCGCGTTCCGCCCCACAGGATGCAGGGGAAGTCGTCACGCACGAAGGACAGACGCGACCAATCCGGGACGACCTGTCGCTGCGCGGCCTCGATGGTCTGGGAAACCAGATACGTCCCCGGCGGGAAGTACGCGACCATCCGCCCATCGCGTGCGTCGCGCACGGCCTGCTGGATCGCCTGAGTCGAGTCCCGCACGCCGGCCGGATCGGCGCTGTAGGGCGCCTGCGTCACATCCAGGATGCCGAACTCGGCGAGACGCCCATCGCCGTATGCGGCCTCGACCTCTTCGGCCCTTGCGAGTACCTCGGCGATCGGCCGTGGGTTCCGATCATCGGGCACACCGCTCACCCCCTGGGCTGGCTCACCACAGCTAGTGACTAAGCTGACGCCTCCCAATAGCATTGACAAGTAGACACAGCACGCAATGCCTTTCATACAGTATCCCCTCGGCTAATAGAGACTATTGCTAAAGTTACCTCTTCTCAATGGAGAGGGTGCGTTACGGGTATTGGAAGAACCCGTTGGGGGATTGTGACTATTCAGTTGTAGGTGTCTGCGCTGCCTCTTCGGGCTGTTTGCGCCCGGGCCGGGCGCAAACCTGACTCAGTTTCGCCCTATTGGCTTATTTCATCTCCTTTTCACATCAGCCCGGGCATAATCCTTCGTGCGGCGGGCCGCAGTTTGCCTCCGCGAGCCGAGCCATCCGTTTGCAGTTGACCACCACGCAGGTCATCAGGACCTGAATTGTCACCCGCCTCAGCCCCCAGTAGTGGGCCTGGTGCAGGCCGTGATACCTCTTCTGCTCGGCGAATTTGCGCTCGATGTTGGCCCGCTCGCGTTGGCTAGAGCCCGGCAGCCATAGTCGCGACTATATCGGCCCGGCTGACAATCCCCACTAGATTGCCGAAGCTGTCAATGACCGGCACTCGCTTGATGCCCCGGTCGGCCA
>JALGTY010000344.1 GCA_029821145.1 Candidatus Zipacnadia bacterium | reverse complement strand
GGCCAGCCCCGACCATAGCAGAAACCGAGGATGAGCCGGTGCCGTCGCCCGCTGAGCTTGCGCAGCTACAGGTGCCGCAGCAGGATATGGATTTCATTAGGGCGCTGGCAGAGAAGATGGACGATGAGGGGCTGCAGCGCCAATTCTCGGCGGCGATGATCAACTTCTGCCGTCTGCAGCAGTGGCGCCGTGCCCAGGGCTATCGGCCCTGTCGCGAATGCGGGCGATTGCTGGCGCCCGACCAGAGGTGTCTTGTCTGTCATCCGGGACGCATTCCCCAGCAGGGCAACCCCGATTTCGATGAATCCTACGAGAACAGTGGAGGTGGATAGGATGGCTAAGCAGTATCAAGGCACAATCGAGCAGATTGACGACTACCGCTGGCGACTGCCCCGTGCAGAAAGCACGGGTATGAACACGGACGGAATATTGTATGCCGACGAGGTGCTATTCGAAGAGCTAAAAGAGGATGCTGCTCTGTGGCAGATTGCCAACGTCGCCTGTATGCCGGGGATTGTCGGGCCGGCGCTGGCGATGCCGGACTGTCACTACGGCTATGGCTTTCCCATCGGTGGCGTGGCGGCCTTCGACTGTGACGAGGGCGTCATCTCGCCCGGTGGTGTCGGGTACGATATCAACTGTGGCGTGCGGCTGCTGCGCACTGACCTGGAGCGTGGCGATGTCAAAGGTCGCCTGGAGAAGGTTGCCAATGGCATCTTTTCTGCCGTTCCGGCAGGTGTGGGCAAAAAGGGCCGCATTAGTATGAGCCGCAGCCAGCTTGAAGAAGTGTTCGTCAAGGGTGCCCAAGCAGCGGTGGAGCGCGGCTACGGCTGGGCTGAAGATTTGGAGGCCACCGAGGAGCGGGGCTGCCTACCCGGGGCCGATCCCGCCGGCCTCAGCGAGCGGGCCCTCAAGCGGGCCCGGCCCCAGCTCGCCACTCTGGGCAGCGGCAACCACTTCATTGAGATTCAGGTCGTCGACCAGATCTATGACGAGCAAGTGGCTTCTACCTTTGGCATTACAGCGCCCGGCCAGGTGACGGTGATGATTCATACCGGATCGCGCGGCTTCGGCCACCAGGTCTGTGACGACGCGCTGGATGTAATGCAGAAGGCAGTGCGCAAGTACAGTATTGAGTTGCCCGACAAGCAACTGGCCTGCGCGCCGATTGGTTCGCCGGAAGGGCAGCGCTATCACGGGCACATGGCCTGCGCGGCTAACTATGCCTGGGCCAATCGCCAGGCGATTACCCACTCGGTGCGGGAGGCCTTCAGTAAGGCCTTCGGTCAGGGAGATGAGAAACTGGGCATGGAGCAGATTTGGGATGTGGCCCACAATATCGCCAAGTTTGAAGAGCATCACGTAAACGGCGGCAGCAAGCGGCTATGCGTCCATCGCAAGGGCGCCACCCGCGCCTTTGGGCCGGGTCATCCTGATGTGCCTCGGCAATACCGGCAGGTCGGTCAGCCGGTACTACCTGTCACGGCGCGGGGCGACAGATGTCGCGGACCCAGGCGCGTAAGACCAAGTCTGGCGACCAGGTCATTCGCGAGCTGGAGGCGCAGGGCATTGTCATCCGCGCCGCCGGCAGAAAGACTGTCGCCGAGGAGATGCCCGAGGCGTACAAGGATGTGGACCGCGTCGTAGAGATCTGCCACCAGGCGGGCATCTCCCGCAAAGTCGCCCGCCTCGTGCCAATAGCGGTGATGAAGGGGTAGCCCTCGCGACCGAACTTTCTGGGACGGTCAGGTGTCAGATTATGAGGTCATGCGTTGCAGGCTTACCGTGGTACCACTATGGCTCAAGGAGGCGGGAGCAGTGAACAGATTGCAGGCAGTCGTGATGGTCGGATTGGTCCTGGCGGTGACGTGCGCGGCAGGTGCCGGGGCCGCGGAGACGGAGAAGACGTCGGTGCGAGTGATTGACGTGGCGGTGTTCAAGCACGGGTACGGATTCGTGATGGCCGAGGGCCGGGGCCAGCCCACCGCGGGCTGGCTGACCTTTGACAAGGTCCCGCAGGCCAGTCTGGGCACGCTGTGGCTGTACAGTCCCGACGAGGGGGTGACGGTGGATCGCTCCGTGGCTGAGGTCAAAGACCTGGCCGAGCCGGAGGACGTCGCGAACCTGGACGATCTGATTCTGGCGAATATAGGGAAAAAGGTCACAATCTACGGGCTGGACGAGGAGAAATGGTCGGGCGTACTGGTCGAGCCACTGGCTAGCGAGGGTAGCCCGGCCGGCAATCGGGACGACGAGACTATTTGGGCGGCGGTGCCCCCGCGCGAACGGCCCGGGCGCAAGCAGGTTTCCCACATAGTCGTTGACCACCGGGGCCGACATACGGCCATACCTAAGAATATGGTGCGGCAGGTTGAGTTCGACGAGGATCCCGTGCGCACCGTTACCGTCATCCGGCCGCAGCAGGTGCTCTCCGCGCGGCTGGTCAAGGGCGGCAAGACGGTGGTCAGCAGGTCGAACGTGGGCATGGCGTATATGGCGAAGGGCCTGCAGTGGGTGCCGTCGTATCGGCTGGAGTTGGGGGAGAGCAAGGGAGACGCGCACCTGCGCTTGCAGGCGACGGTGGTAAACGACGCAGTTGAGTTGGACAACAGCAACTTGCACCTGGTGGTGGGCGTACCCCATTTCATCCAGCAGGACGAGATCTCCCCGCTGTCGCTGCAACTGGCCTGGACTGGGCTGTCGGGGTATTTCGCTGAGTGGCAGCGGCGGCAAGCGGATGCTTTCAGCAACGTGCGCATGTCGCAGGTGGCGGCCTATGGCGGTGACTTTACCACGGCGCTGCAGGGAATGGCGACCGAGGAAGCGATACCCGTGCCGCAGGTGGCGGGTCTGGGCGCAGATGAGTTGTTCTTCTACCACGTGCCGGAGATGACGCTGGCCAGGGGCGGCCGGGCGGCGGTAGGCATCTTCGACGAAGCGGTCGAGTACGAGGATGTTTACCTGCTGAATATGACCGACGAGCCGGGCACGGCGCACCGGCGCTACTCGGCGCAGTACACGCGCGAGCGTGGGGGCAGCCGCGATGACGAGGCTGAAGCGCTGGCCCGCGAGCTGGCCCGGCCCAAGGCCTGGCATGCGCTGCGCATCAAGAATGAGACCGAGCAGCCCTGGACGACCGGCGCGGTGATGACGGTCAAAGGTTGGCGGCCAATTGCCCAGAGTATGCTCACCTACACGGCAATCGGCGCGCAGGTGGACGTGCGCACCACGATCGCGCCCGACATTGGCGTACGCCGGGCCGACAACGAAACATCCCGCCAGCAAAAGGCGTATCATGTTTCCGGGTGGGACTACGACCTGGTGACGGTGACTGGGAAGATTAAGGTCACCAATCACAAGCAGGAGGAGATTCGGCTGATCGCCACGCGGCGCATCGAGGGTGAGGTGAGCGAGGCGACTGACAGTGCCGAATTCGCCAAGCTGGGTGAGGAGAGCTTCGGCATCAACCCCGCCAGCCAGATCAAGTGGGATGTCAAGCTCGGGGCGGGCGAGGAGAAGACGCTGACGTATGTGTATACGGTGTATGTGAGGGTGTAGGGATGTCGGGAAGTGGGGCGGTGTCCCTACGGACGAGGCAGGGGACGCAGCGAGCAGTGCCCCTACGGTTGGTGATGTTGTGCGGGCGTTCAAATCAATTACTGTGACGTGCACTGGAGACATCGTGATATGGTCATCAACATTGCCCACCGGGGTGATTCGGGGAATCGTCCCGAAAATACGCTTGCTGCGTTTGAGTCTGCTAACGAAATCGGGGCTGACCAAATCGAACTGGACGTCCAGTTCTCCGAGGACGGCGAGCTGATTGTCATTCACGATGCCGCGGTCGACCGAACTACCAATGGCCACGGCGCAGTGCGCGAGATGACGCTGGCTGAACTGAAAGCCCTCGACGCTGGCGCCTGGTTCGGGGGGGACTACGCCGGGCAGAGGTTGCCGACATTGGCCGAGGCGGTCAGTATATTCCCGGAGTGGATGGGGCTTAACCTGAATACGAACTACTTCGATCCCCAGTGCGATGAGTATGAGCGCAAGATTGTGCAGGTCCTGGAGCAGGGTGGATTGCTGTCCCGCACGGTAATTGCTGCCTACCATCTGGAGACCATCCGGCGCTGCCGCCGAGTCGCTCCCGAGTTAGAGTGCCGAATCCTACCGGGGTCAGAGTGCAACATTTACAATTATATTGCGCTCTGTCAGGAATACGGCCTTAAAACGATGCAGCCTGGCCGGGATATGATGATTCCGGAGTTTGTTGATACCTGTCATCGGTACGGTCTGCAATTGCATCTGTTTTATGCCGATACCCGTGGAGATATGATTAAGTATATCGAGATGGGTATTGATGGCATCCTGACTGACTATCCCGCGTGGCTCAAGGATGTACTCGCGACCGGAGCAGGGAGTTAGCACGCCGGAAGCAACCGCTGTAAGGGAAAAACCGCGGTCGTGGCAGGGATGCCACTGCCCCGGCAATGAGCAAGCTGATAGAAGGAAATTGTCTTGCCTCAAGATGACCGCGATGAACAACTGAATTCATCTGATGCGGTGAAGGAGCCGAAGCTGAAGTTTGCGATTGCGCTGACTTCAGTCATTCTGGTCGTGGAATTGGCGGGGGGATGGTGGACGGGGAGCCTGGCGCTGCTCAGCGATGCCGGGCACGTCTTCGGTGACGTCCTTGCGTTGGTGCTGGCGCTGGCGGCGTTTCGCCTGTCGCTGCGACCTCCCACTAAAGAACACACCTTCGGGATGCACCGCGCCGAGGTTTTCGCGGCGCTGATTAACGCGATTCTGCTGGGCGCCGTATCGGTGGTCATCTTCTTTGAGGCATATAATCGGTTTTTCTCGCCACCGGAGGTCAAAGGCGGCTGGATGCTGGTCATTGCCACCATTGGCCTGGTGGCTAACGCCGTCGTGCTGGTGCGGCTGGGCGGGCATAGTGACGACATCAACCTACGGGGGGCTTACCTGCATGTCCTGGGTGATCTGCTGGCGTCGGTGGGTGTAGTGATTGCCGCCGGGCTTATCGCCCTGACCGGCCAGCATATCATTGACCCGATAGTCAGCGTGCTGATCGGG
>JALGTY010000343.1 GCA_029821145.1 Candidatus Zipacnadia bacterium | reverse complement strand
CACCGGCGGCAGTCGGCAGCATCATGCAAACCATCGCTGAGGATCAGAATATCAACGTCGTCGGTGTGGACATCGGCGGCGCGACCACCGACGTTTTCAGCGTCTTTTCCGGCCAGTTCAACCGCACCGTCAGCGCCAACCTGGGGCTGAGCTACTCGATATCGAACGTGCTGGCCGAGGCGGGAATTGACAACATTGTGCGCTGGGTGCCAGGGCAAATTGACCGCGGCTGGATCGTCAACCAGATCCGCAACAAGATGATCCGGCCGACTACGATACCTCAGCAGATTTCGGGCCTGCAGGTGGAACAGGGGATCGCCCGCGAGGCGCTGCGGCTGGCCTTCGAGCAGCACAAATCACTGGCCGCCGGTCTGAGGGGCGTGCAGCGGACGCGTGACATCGGCGACGCCTTCGCCCAGGTGGCCGAGGAATCCATCGTCAAAATGATGGCCCTCGATTTGCTCGTCGGGTCCGGTGGGGTGCTGTCGCACGCCCCGCGCCGCAGCCAGGCTGCCATGATGCTCATTGACGCCTTCTTACCCGAAGGCTTCACACGCCTGGCCGTGGACTCGATTTTCATGATGCCGCAGCTCGGAGTTCTGGCCGAGGTACACCGCCAGGCCGCCACCGAGGTGTTCTTCCGCGATTGCCTGATCCCGCTGGGCACCTGCCTGGCGCCTGTGGGCCGGTTCCGGGCAGGAAAAAAGTGCTTGCATGTGTCAATGCAGCTTCCCGACGGGCCGCACGAGCTTGACGTCAACTGGGGCGATCTGGTGCTGGTCGAGCTCGGCGAGGGGCAGAAGGCAACAGTCACAGCGGACCCGCTGGGCGGTGCCGACGTCGGTGCCGGCAGAGGCCGGGCCGTGACAAAACAAGTGGAAGGCGGCCAGGTGGGCCTTGTAATAGACGCCCGCGGGCGGCCGTTGGTCTTGCCGGACGATGAGGCGGAGAGGATCGCAAAGGTCCGGCAGTGGCAGGCGGCGTTAGGTGCCTACCCGGAAACTGATGCCAATGACCAGTGACAAGGCGGTACATGCCTATACTCCGGGGTTGCGGACGACCGACAGGGCGGTCTTGCGCAAGGTGCGTCGGCTGCCGCTGCCCGGCGATGTACATGTGAAGCTCGGCGATGAGGTGAAGGCCGCCGAGGTGGTGGCCTCCACGGAGTTGCCCGGGCGCGTGCACACTCTCAATGTCGCCCATGAACTCAACTGCCAGCCGGCTGAGATCGGCAACTTCATGGTCAAGGCGGAGGGGGATGTCGTCCGGCACGGCGAAATTCTCGCCGAGAGCAAGGCGCTGTGGGGGCTGTTTTATTCATTCGTCAAAGCGCCGATCGAGGGCACCATCGAGTCAATAAGCACTACCACCGGGCAAGTTCTGTTTCGCGGCGAGCCGATGCCGGTCGAACTGGATGCCTACGTTGATGGTACTGTGGTCGAGGTTCACGCCGACGAAGGTGTGACCATCGAAACGCAGTGCGCGCTGGTGCAGGGCATTTTCGGCATCGGGCGGGAGCGCTACGGGGAGCTGAAGGTACTGGTCAATGCCGCCGATGAGCCGCTGGCCGCTGAACTGCTGGATGAGGGATGCAGAGACTGCGTAGTGGTAGGCGGATCCCTGGTCACCCTTGAGGCGATCAACCGCGCAATCGAACTTGGCGCGTCGGCGGTAGTCGCCGGCGGCATCGAATCCGAGGATTTGGACAGCCTCATGGGCGAGCCGATTGGTGTAGCCATCACCGGCCAGGAACCGATCCCGATCACGCTGGTAATCACCGAAGGGTTCGGCGAGCTGGCTATGGCACAGAGGACCTTCTCGATACTGGAAGGCCTGAGCGGCAAGCGGGCCTCGGTAAGCGGGGCAACGCAGATCCGCGCCGGCGTCATCCGGCCGGAGATTATCGTCTCCACGGGCCAACGCCCGGAGGGTGCCTCGGCCCAGCCGGCTTCACAGATGAGCATCGGCAGTCAGATTCGCCTCATCAGAGCGCCATACTTCGGGCAGTTGGCGGAGGTGGTAGCCCTGCCGTCGGAGCCGACTGAGATCAAGACGGAGGCCCACGTCCGGGTGCTGCAGGCCCGACTGGCTGACGGAACCGTTGTAACCGTTCCCCGCACCAATGTGGAGCTGATGCAGGAATGAAGCGCTATCTGACCACAGCATGCGCGGCTATCGTGCTGGCAGGGATCTGCTCCGTTGCACTGGCGGGGGAGCAGTTTCCATTCCCGCCTCGTGATGTAGCGATGGTGGACGATGCGGAGGACGACGAGGGCACAGCAGCACTTGTCGAATGGCTACCGCCCCGGGAAACGACGAGCGACGGGCATACACTGGCCGGGTACGAGGTGCACGTCTTCCGCGAGCAGGCAGACAGCTCGTGGCCCGAGGGCTTCGAACTCTTGGAGAAGAGGACAGTCGCGCTGCTGCCCGATCCGGGTGCGAACTCGACACCTGTCGGTGGCCTGGTTCCCTGGAGGAGCTACCGGGCGAAAGTGACAGCGGTGTACCTGCCCGAAGGCCAAGCGCCGGAGGTGTCAGAAGAGGACCCGCTGGAGTTAGCGAATGCAGATGTGCGTCGGTCCGAGCCGGCAATGTCCGATGCGACGATGAGCCCGGTCGGCAAGTGGTACGACCCCCGGCATAACACCGTTCTGGTGCTGGTGCTTGTCTATTCGACCATCGTCTTGCTTACCATTTACTTCGCCCAGCGGCGGGATATGTATATCCGGCCGATCGCGGGCCTGGAAGCGGTGAACGAGGCGATTGGGCGGGCGACGGAAATGGGCCAGCCGATTCTGTATATCACCGGCCTGTCGGGCGTAAGTGACATCGCCACCATCGCCGCGATGCTGATCCTGGGTCACCTGGCCAAACGGACCGCCGCCTATGAAACGCCCATTATCGTGCCGTGCAATGACCCGATAGTCATGGCGGTCGAACGCGAAATCGTCCGTGACGCCTACATCGAGGCCGGCAAGCCGCAGAACTACAATCCGGAGAATATCTTCTATATCACCGACAGCCAGTTTGGATATGTCGCGGCCGTTGACGGCATCATGGTGCGCGAAAAGCCTGCAGCGAATTTCTACATGGGCTACTTCTACGCCGAATCGCTGATTTTGGCTGAGACCGGCAGCGCCAGCGGCGCCATCCAGATCGCCGGCACCGATGCCGACACCCAGTTGCCGTTTTTCATAACCGCCTGCGACTACACGCTCATGGGCGAGGAACTGTACGCTGCCAGCGCCTATCTTTCCCGCAGCCCACTGCTGCTGGCACAACTTAAGGGCCAGGACATCGGCAAGGTTGTCATTATCGCCCTGCTCCTGGCCGGCGCAGCCGCCGCGACGGCCGCTGCCCTGATACCTGATGCTCCCTTAGCCCAGGTTCTCGAGCGCCTCATCTCCTGGTTTACGTTGGGTGGATAGTGCTTGCTGGCGTCAGTTCATGCAGGAATGTTTCGCTGTGTCACATCACGACCTCGGGCTGGAAGCTGAGAACGCCGATCCACGCCGAAGGCGTGGGTACCCCGCGCGTTCTCACCTGACCTGCGCTAGGCGCAGTTCAGGCCGAGCTACGCGTTTGGAAATAAGGTGGGCCAGGCGGGGATGCGTGCGCAAT
>JALGTY010000342.1 GCA_029821145.1 Candidatus Zipacnadia bacterium | reverse complement strand
CCCGCCTCGAAGCACCAACAGAGCAATAGCAATGAATCCACAACGACTGCATGCATCGAGGTGTTACCAATGGCCTTTGAATTGCCCGAATACTCTCCACCTGATTTCGCCTCAGAGGTATTAAGGGGCGCGCCGGTCGTCAAGACATCGCCTGTTACCGAACCGGGCGTGGCCCCGCGACAGTACCATGCGACCAGCATCTATCCCGAGTACTTCAAGCTCCCCGGCACGGGCTGGCGCTTGGCGGAGCAGAGCAGAATGGATTGCGTGGCGGTCGTCAAGGACGACGGCATCAAGATCAAAGAGCTGCGAAAACTGCGGCCGGGCGAACAAGTCGCTGTCGGCAGGACAGAAGATGGCACTGAAGGGGTGTACATCCACACGCACGGCTTTGCAGGTCGCGGCGGCTCTGATGACAAGTTCGCATTTCGCACCGGCAGGTCCAGGGAAACGTCATTCTCCGCCGATTACGACAGGTTGTACGAGCTGCTACGCTACGAACGGGACCACGGCTATACGGTATGGGTCCTCGGCCCTGCAGTTGTCTTCGACCACGACGCCAGGAGTTCGCTTGTCGGACTCATCGGTGCCGGTTATGTTGATGTCATCCTGGCCGGAAATGCCCTCGCTGCACACGATCTGGAGGCGGCACTGTTTCATACAGCCCTCGGCCAGGACATTTACACCAAGGCTTATTCACCCCAGGGGCATTATCATCATCTGGATGCCATTAACCGGGTCCGCGCTGCCGGCTCCATCGACAAATTCATTGACCGGGAAAACATTGATAGCGGCGCGATACATGCCTCCGTCAAGCACGGCGTTCCCTTTGTTCTGGCCGGTTCTATTAGAGACGACGGCCCCCTGCCAGGCGTCATAACCGACACTGCACAAGCTCAGGACGCAATGAGAGAACATACCCGCAAGGCAACAACCGTAATAGGCATCGCGACGCAACTTCACGCCATTGCGGTGGGGAATATGACGCCCTCCTACCAAGTGCAGGACGGCTCAGTAAGACCTGTCTTTTTCTATGTCGTGGACGTTTCCGAGTTCGCTGCCCGCAAACTTGGTGACAGGGGCAGTCTCGAGGTTGTCCCGATTATTACCAACGCGCAGGACATGTTGGTCAACCTGGCGAGGGATCTCGTCTCTTAACACATATCGAAGTCGAGCAATCGCAAGTCAATTGGAGGTGTTGACGATGCACAGGAGCGTATTGCAGATGGGTTTGGTGTTGTTACTGACGCTGGTGGCGGCTGTGGGCTGGGCCAAGACCACCGGCCCCAACTACTACACGCCCGAGCAGATACAACTGGCGCGGGAGCGTGTGAGTTCGCAAGACTGGGCCCAGAGCCACGTCGCAAGCCTGAAGAACCGCGTCGCCTATATCATGGAACTGAGCGACGAGGAGCTGTGGCGCTTCATTCCTCCGGCGGAGCTAACGCGTGCGACGTTTCTCTGGCAGGGCCGGGCATTTGCCGGCTGCCCGATACATGGCAAAGAGATATTCGAGGTCGGCGGCGGCTTTTACCCGTGGAAGTACGACCGCGACCACCCCTGGAAGGTGCAGTGCCCGGTCGGCGACGAGTGGTATCCATCCAACGATTTCGAGACCTGGTACAACAACGACATGCAGGGCGAGATGGATACTACCGGAGAGTATGTGGACGATGGCAGCGCCTGGCTCAATGAAGATGGCATAAAGCACTACTTCGTCGGCTACTGGTGCCAGCATCAGCGCTGGGCCGATGTCATCAGAGTCATCAGCGACCTGGGTGAGATCTACCTGTTGAGCGAAGACGAAGAGTACGCCCGGCCAGGGGCTATTCTCATGAGCAGGTTTGCCACAGTCTATCCCGACACCGATTACACCAAGCAAAGCGAAGGCGGCACTCACGGCCGCGTCTTGCCCTGGTGCTGGGAGAACACCAGTGTAGTCAGGCCCATCACCATCGCCTATGACAGCCTGTGGCCGTACATGAATACCACCACGGATCAGGGCCTGCTCGATTTCCTCAAGTCCAAAGGCGTCACGGACATGTGCGCCCACGCCGACCAGGGCTTTCTGCAAGACGTGGCCGACAAGATGATGACTACCGACCAGTACATCTCCAACGAGGGCGACCACCAGCGCGGCTTTGCAATAGTGGCGCTGGTCTGGGGCGATGATGACCCTGCGCACGGCATAACCACAAACGAGATGCTGGACTGGCTGATTAGTGGCCGCGGTTCTATGGACACTCTCATCTGGAACGGCATCTATCCGGACGGCCACCCCAATGAAGCCTCACCCGGCTATTCATCCGCCGTCGCCGCCAAGTCGTGGGAGATAGCCGACTATCTGACCCGGGCCGGTCACAACCTCTTCGACAATCCCCGCTTTCCCGCTGCCGCGCATATATGGCTCGATCTGACCATCTGCGGCAAGCAGCAGCCCGCCATCGGCGACTACGGCAGCATACTCGGTGCCGACAGGGCCGGCTGGAGCGCTCAGGTATTCCGCATGGCCTGGGAGCGCTATAAGGACCCGCGCTTTGCCAAGGCCCTCGTCGCCATTGGCAATCCTGGCCCCAGTCTTTACCAGACCGACATCCGCGAAGAGATCGCCGCAGCCGCGGCCACCTACGACAAGCCCTTAGTGGCCGGCACCAGAAACCTCTCGCAGTTCGGGTGCGCGATACTCGAAAGCGACGCCGGGCCATACGAACGGGGTTTGACCCTCTATTACGGCTCGGCGGCCGGTGGTCACGGGCATTTCGACAGGCTCAATATCGAGCTTTACGCCCACGGCCGCAGCATGATGCCAGACCTCGGATACCCCGACCAATGGGGCGCTAAGGCCTCGCATTTTCATAAGAACAGCACCGCGCATTACGTGGTCCACATTGATGAGCGCGGCCAGATGAACAAGGAGCGCGGCGAGTTGAAATTCATCGCCGACCTCGCTGATGTGCAGGTGGTCGAGGCCTCGGCCGAGCGCACCTACCCCGGCCTGGCCGACATCTACCGCCGCACCACCGCATTGGTGGACGTATCAGCGACCGATTTCTACCTCTTCGACATCTTCCGCGTCACGGGTGGCACCAGGCACGACTGGCTATTCCACGGCCCGCCCTATGAGGGCTTCAGCATCGCGGGCGTGGCTCTCTCAGAGCCGCGCGCAGGCACTCTGGCCGGCCCGGATGTCGAGCTCGGCAAGATCCCCGAGAACTACGAGCGCAGCGGCTACCAGTGGTTACATTCCGTGCAGTCAGGCCAGCCCGCCGGCGAGTGGAGCGTCACCTATTCCCAGGATGACGACGATCCGCAGCTCAGGATGACGATGCTGCCCGGCGCGGCTGATGAGGTATTCGTCGGCCAGTTTGACAGCCCCAATATCAAGAGCGACATCATGCCTGACACTCTGCCGTGGGTCGTGGCCCGCAACGAAACGGACGGTGCCTCTCACTTCGTCAGCGTCATCAGGGCCCTGGAGGGTGAGGATTGCATCGAAGAGATCGAGCCACTGGCTGTGTCGGACAATGACGCCGAGGCCGTGGCGGTGCAGGTGACGACTAGCGATTACGTGGACACCATCTACAGCTCCATGGATGGCGCAGCAGAACTGACCATCGCCGATGACCTCAAAGC
>JALGTY010000341.1 GCA_029821145.1 Candidatus Zipacnadia bacterium | reverse complement strand
ACCAGACTGGCCCAATAGGCTAGCGTCAGCTCCTTGTGCAGCCCATCAGGGTAGTAGGCATGGTCAACATATTGAGCGAGTGATGCAGCGGTAAAGGCCAGCCATTCGTCCACCACTTCAAAATCCTCGAACAGCCCACATGCGGTAGCCATTGCCAGGATCATACGACCGCCTGCATTGTGGCCGCGGTCCACCCAGGGCTTCATCTGCGTGCGCAGGTAGCCAACCTCCTGATACAGGCGCTGTAGAAGGGTCGCCAGTTCCTCATCGGTGACCTCGGGGCATTTGCGGATCAGTGCCAGCGTGGGTGACCAGGTAATCGGACGTTCAGCAATTGCCCCCCACCGCCACGGCCTGCCCACGTGCAGGTCATCTATCCATCCCTGCCTGGCGTTCTTGCCCACAAACTCCTCTATCGGGTAAGCCCTCATGTAGTCGTAGCCGTGATCTACGATTGCCCTCAGGTACTTGGGATCGGCGCTGTGATGCAAGGCAAGGCTGAGACTGCTGAACTCGTGAAAGGAGGTCAGAACCACCAGCGGAGCATTGTACCAGTCCAAGCCGGTTGCCGGCACTTGATATACATTATAGCCTCCACGAATGAAGCCTTTGAGGAAGCCTTCAGCACGTTGGTTCTTGTAGGTAGCATCGCGCTCAACAGCCGACCACTGGGTGATAAGGGGTGAAGATATTCCCTTTGTGCGGAAGTAGGAAATGTAGGCCTTAGTGGCCTCGTCAACGTCTGCCTTATCAAGCGCCGCCTTGACCGCCGCCAACTCCGGCTTCTCCAGCTTCAGCCCACGCAGGAACGCCTCCCGTGTCGGGACGATGAACTCCGCCCTTTCAGCCGGCTGTTGTGCTGTTGCCCCGCTCAAGTGCAGCAAGGCCCAGACGCCCGCCGCAATGCACAGCAGCAATCTGACGGCTGTGACTCTCCACGCGCCGCCCGGCTGGCGCTTCTCAAGATACCAGGTCATGCACAGTCTCCTGTTTCGGCGGGCCGACACCCGCGAGACGCAATAGTGCCCCATCGCTTGCGGCTCAGTACTTGGGGCCACCGTCCGTAAACCAGCAGATATCTACTATCGGATGCGTGAACGGCACTGGCCCAGTGTAGATGTCGTTGACATCAACATGATGCCATTTGGCGTGGCCGTCGCAGAACACGATGTTGGCTCCACCGTTGTGCCGTGCCGGCACGAAGGTGTCGGGACCACAGCCATTGCTCAGCCGCCAGGCATTCGAGCAGTGATAGTCAGCAGTGTTGCGAGTCCAGTCCGCCTCAGCTATGGCAACGGTCTCAGCCGGATACACGACCTCCGCCATCTTCCAGACGTGCTGACCCCAGACTATTATCGGCATGATCCGTATGTTACAGCCATAGTCCAGGTGACTGCCATAGCCCCGCTCGCTGGCTGCTACCGAGAGAGGCATGAGTGAGCTCGGGCACAATAGCAACTGCGAATTCTTGGTGTACGGATAGAGCAGGTTGTACCAAATCTGCCCGTCCGCTGAATAGCCAGGCGCGTACGTCTCGTCGAAATCGGACGCATACATCAACACCGCAAGACCTATCTGCTTGCAGTTACTCAGACAGCTTGACTGCCGCGCCTTTTCGCGGGCCCGTGCGAAGACCGGGAAAAGGATCGCCGCCAGAATCGCGATGATGGCGATCACGACCAACAACTCAATGAGCGTAAATCCTTTGCGCATTTTGTATGCCTCCAAAGTGGATTATTTGACGACTGTCCCTGCGCCGACATGGTTCGCAATTCAGCCCGATCTCACCTCCTGCTCACCAGTCTCGCTTGAAATGCTATTGCGTAGCGCGTCCAGAGTCAGCTCGGCGCCCTCGCGGATATGCGAGCGCATTGCACTTTCCGCCTGTTCCGGGTCGCCGCAGGCTATGGCCCGCACAACGGCCCGGTGATCGAACTCCAAACCGCCCCTCTGAACATCAAATCCAGAGCCTAATAGCAGCATCCGAAGCAGTATGTTGGGCCCCAGAAGCAGCTTGCGTATGAGGCCATTGCCACACCATTGCACTATGAGACGATGGAACTCCAACTCGCGACTTACCGAGTGTGCACTGGCCCGCTCCGTGTCTTCGATCTCATCGCATTCAACAGCCAGAGTTCCAAGCTGAGCCAGTTGCTCCTGTGTAGCGCGGGTGGCCAGGAGCCGTGCGGCGAGCCCCTCAAGGTATTCCCTGACCTGAAAAATATGCTTTAGCTCTTCTATCCCCGTCTGAGGGACGCGATACCCGCGATTCGGGACGTACTCAACTAATCCTTGCGAGGCCAGCGAACGCAGTGCTTCCCGCAGTGGGGTCTGCGTAAAGCCGTATTCTTCACACAGCGATTCCATGCGCAACGGCTCCCCGGGGCGCAATATGCCATCTGCTATGAGATCAATTAGATGAGCCTGGATTTGCTGCGGCAACGTCCTCGATTCGATTGAACTGGTAGCCATGACATCATCCCCTCGCTCCCCGCAGTGAGTGATGCAGTCGCCTGATGAGATGCGACGCATTTGCAGGAGTCTTCCGATAATCTGATATATTATAACATTCCTTATGGAGTCTGCAAGCGCATACGCCACTCGGGTGCGAGTTTAGGTTCTCGGCAGGGGAAGTTGGCTAGTGGTGGAAGCAGAAACGCCGTGCTTGCCGTAAGGAGGCCCGGCTGAGCCGGGTACCCGCTGCGAAGCAGTGGGTGCAACCAGCCCGTGTGCTTTAGAGGGCCTCACAGGCTGGGCTTCGACAAGCTCCCTTCGACAAGCTCAGGGCGCACACGGCAGCCCCTACGGGAAAGCCCCGCCTTCGCTAGAGCTACGGCGGATAAAACGGCGGACAGGACGGCGGGCAAGCTTGTGCCACGCGGACATTCGCGTCTGGATGTCAACGCTCTTGTTAGCTCAGGCCCGCGATTGTCGCCGCGAGGTCGTCTATCTCGGCGTTGTCCGCCAGCACGCCGATCTCCAGGTCGTAGCTGCGACTCTCACCAGGCTCCAAGACCACCAGCCGGCCCTCGTTACGGTCTTTGACGCGGCCCTCGACCAGGCAGTTGGCAGGCTCCAGGCCCGTGACATACGTGCCCTCTCCCGGCATCTTCCACTGGATGAAGTACGGCATCTGCTCTTTGTCGAATTTCAGGTATGCGCCAAAGCCCTGGCCGCCAGCGAAGTTGCGGTTGGCCATCGCCACCCACACATTGTTGTCCGCGTCACAGGCCAAGTCGTGGTAATAGACCCACTCTTCCACACCGGGAATCGGTGCAGGGAACTGTGCCCAGGTGTCGAAATGCGGTACGGCGGCTTCATCGCGTGGCTTGCTCTCGCGGGCGTTGATGAGGTATTCGGCACCCTCGGCGATGACCGGGAAGCCGAAGTTGCAATGGTACAGGAACATGTGCTCCTGCGGCGCGAAGGACTGGTTCTGAACCTCATCGTGGACCCAGATTCTGCTCTCGCCCAACTTCGCCTTGACGGTGCGTCTGAGCAGCAAGTTGGTGCCGAAAAGCACCGCCTCCCGCATCTCGCCATAGACGCTCATCCAGTAGTCATCGCCCTCCCACCACTCGCTTATTGACAGGTGTTTGGCGGGGATATTGGACACGCGCCCGTGCAGGCCGATACTGCCT
>JALGTY010000340.1 GCA_029821145.1 Candidatus Zipacnadia bacterium | reverse complement strand
CGGTCATGGTGGACAAAGGCATGGATATCGTGCTCGGTATCGGCGGCATGAAGGGAGCCGGAGACAGTGGCAGTGTCAAGGTCGAGGGAGCAGAGGTACTCCTGGGCCTGACCGAGGTCGAGTTCCGCGCGGCCGATGTAGAGCTTGGTGGGGGCGTGAGGACTGCCCGGGTAGTCGGTGACCGCCACCGCTTCCTCAAGCTCCTTGAAGCGGCCCTCGGCGACGGCACGGCGCAGGCCGGCGTAGTTGTATTCGGGATGGTCGGCGATCGCGGTGTTATTACGCAAATCCCAGAGGTCGGCATGGTCGAGGGTGAAAGCGAGAGGGTCCCCATCGCCCCAGACCATGACGCCGAGGGTGCCGTTGCCGAGAGGGAAGCCGTCGCGCCACTGAGTGGGAGCTTTGTGATGGGTGAGCTTGTGCCATGAGCTTGTGTCATGGGCGGGTGATTCGGGTATTGTGCTGGTCATGTTGTCTTGCCTCCTGTGGCAGTTGAAAAATGCCCTTTGCAGGTAGTTTCGCATCGTGTGCGATGGTGTTCACGAATAATCTGGGCTAAATTGCTACGGGCTGGCCGGTGCGGCCTGATTCAAATATCGCGTCAGCGACCTGCAGGAAGGCCACGCCGTCCTCGCCGGTGACGGATGGCTCCCGGTCCTCGTTGATGGCGTCGGCGAACTCGTGCATCTCCGCGGTCCACATCGGTAGATACCTGAAAGTAACGACGCTGGCGGCAGCAGTGCCGGGCAGCGCCGGTATGTACGGCTGCAGCGGCACCTCCAGCTCGGTAGGCTGCTGGTAGGCCGCGATCTTCTGGCTGTGGATGTAGAGCAGGCGGCTCTGCCACTCGGAGCGCATGCGGCCCTCTGTGCCCATGATATCGAGCCACCCGTAGGAGCAGCCGCTGCGATATGAGGTACACGCGTGCAGCGACAGGCCGCCCTCGAAGCTGACGACCGCATCGGCGCTGGCCTCGGCGCGGGTGTCATCAGGCCGGTGGACATCGGCAAATACGCGCGTCGGCTTGCGGCGAATCATCCACAGTGCGTTGTCAATGGCATGAGAGCCGATATAGAACAGCGGCCCGCCGCCGTGCCTGGGATCGTTGAGCCAGTGGTCGCTGCTGAAGCTGATACACTGGCCTGCGCTGACGTGCGCGATCTCGCCGATTGCGCCCTCGTCGAGTAGCCGCTTCATCAGGATCCGCTCCGGCATGAAGCGCAGCGTGTAGCCGACCATGAGCCTGACACCGGCCTGGTTTGCCGCATCCACGAGCGCCTGGCCGTCAGCGGCCTTCAGGGCCATCGGCTTTTCGACGAAGGTGTGCTTGCCGGCTGTGACGGCGGCGAGTGCCATCGGCTGCAACTGGTCGTGAATTGTGGCAACGATCACCGCGTCAATTGCAGCATTATCCAGCATCGCCTCGGCGCTGTCGTAGGCTTTCTGATAGCCGCACTGTTCCAGCAAGCGCCCCTGTGAACCACAGCCGATGAGGCCGAGTTGGAGTCTGCCTGTCATTGCTTCTTCATCCCTTCGCAGCAGACATGTGTGTTGAGCTATTGGCAACCAGTCGCACCACAGTGTGTATTTGCAGATGGCCTGTATCACGTTGGGTCAAGGATTAGTCCGCGCTTGCGCTCTCTGGAACCCGAGGCCTCCACATGGGGCATATGTTCTGCGTCGAGCGGGGCCTGCCGGTGGTGTGCGTCAACTTGGCAAGCTCGCAGCCATCGCCATTTATGACGTACACGTTCTCACCGTCCCGATAGTATGCTGAGAAAACCAGCCTTTTGCCGTCTGGCGACCAGTCGAGGCTCCCTGGGTCTCCGTAGCCCAAGCGGGCCCGCTCTCTGCCGTTTGACCATGAAATGTGCGGCCCGTCCCGGTAGCCGGTCCAGGCGATGGTAGCCCCGTCTGGGGACCACAGCATGCTCGAGACACACGGTTCAGTGATCCTTGTCAAGTCGCCACCATCGGGATTCATGGTGTAGATACCAGAACGCCTGCTTTCGCATATGCAAAAGGCGATCTTGCTGCTACCAGGGACCCACTGTGCTGACGAACACCAGTCGTCGAGGTCTGTAACTTGTACCAGGCCTGTGCCGTCCGAATTGGCAATGTAGATCTGGTCGCCGTCCAGCTCATCAGCGTCCTCCATGCGCGCCGTGAAGACCAATCTGCTTGCATCCGGAGACCAGGCACGACGTCTTGCTAAACGGGTGGCGGAGTACGGCCCATTGACTTCGGTAACCTCGCCCGAAGCATCGGCGTTGATGACGCAGAGTCGCCCGCTGCTACTCCAAGCGATCCTGCTCCCATCTGGCGACCATGCTGGATCCCAGCCCGTTGCGAGACGGGCGAGATTGCCGCCATCTTCGTCCATTACCCAAATGGATTCATTGCAGTGTCTCTCGTCTCGGCGCTCGAAGGCGATGCGCCGGCCATCAGGGGACCATACCGGCGAGGTGTCTTCTGCAGGATCGTTGGTCAGCCTCAGGGGTGCGCTGCCATCTGCATTCATTACGTAGATTTCGAAGTTCCCGTCGCGGTTGCTGCAGAAAGCGATTCTATCTGCGTCGGCGGGGGATGCCGCCGGCGCGACGGGCTTCTGCTGGCTAGTGGGCACCTGCTCTCGGACACACCCAGCCGCAAGAATAATGAGCAGACTGAGTGATGCGAGACGCCGACTACCCATCGTGTCCATCATCTACGTCTCCAATCCGTGGCGCCCACACGGGCGCGTGACTCTGCCCATCGTCTGTCAGCTTGGTCAGGCCCGTGCCGTCAGCGTTGATCACGTAGATATCCACTGTTCTCCACAGGTGGCCGCTGAAAGCGATCCTGCCACCATCAGGTGACCACGTTACATCGGATACCAGTAGGTTCTCACTACCGGTGAGCCGCTGCAGCCCACTGCCATCGGCATTTATGACATGAAGCCCTTTGCTTGCGGGCTTCGCCTCACCCGGTGTGTCCACGGAGAAAGGGGGCCTCAGTTGTTCATCCAGGCCAGCCAGTGCAATCCTCTTGCCATCGGGCGACCAGGCGATATTTCCACGCGTCGGACGGCGATCTGTCAGCCGTTTCAGGCCAGCCCCGTCGGAGTTGACGGTATAGAGGCCATCATCTAGACCCATTCCGCCGCTAAAAGCGATTCTCCCCCCATCCGGTGACCATGTTGGCGCATATGAGCTGTGCAGTGACGTAAGGCGCTGGCAGCCGCTCCCGTCTGGATTGATGAGGTAAATGTTGCCGAGAAGCCGGCCCTGCTCAATACCTGTAAGCACAGCGAATGCGATTCTGGTGCCATCCGGCGACCAGACGGGCCGGTCAATCATATAAGGGCCGGCGATGGTGCTCGCGACCAGCCTGCTATACGCGCCGGAGCGCGTGTCCAATACGCACAGTCCGGCATGATAGAAGGCCATCCGGTCACCTGTGGGCGACCACGCCGGGTGTGTCCCAGGCACAAGCCAGGTCTGATTGCCGCCGTCGTCCCCCAGCGTGTAGATGTGGAAACCCGACGGACGGCGGCCACCGAACCTGACCACAGCGATTGTGCGGCCATCGGGCGAGAGGGCGAGCCGCCGTGTGCACGTCCAGGCATCATTGAGCGGCGCTTGTCCGCTGCCGTCGGCGTTCATTCGGTAGATATAGTGAAGGCCGAGGCCTTTGTAGAACAGAATGCTGTGGGCCTTCGATACGGCGCTCTGGTCTTCCATGCAAGCCGCGCCTATCGCCATCAATACCGAAAACGCACCGCACCACACCCACATTCTGCGCATGTTCCGTCCCTCGTTGGCGGAGCGCAATAGCTGCTGTTACTTCCTACTCGCCAGGCAGGAAGAGATCTCCTGCAGCCAGATGTTGAACTCGGCCGCATGATCCAGGTAGATCAGAAGAATGTCGGTCTCATCCTCGTCGCGCCAGCCGCCCTCGGGGTACTGGGTTTGCACCAGGAAGTCGCAAAAAGTGCAGGCCGCTTGTCTGGCACGCTCCTCACCGGTGATGAGATACAGCAGGGCCGCGCCGAGGCTGCTCTTGCCGCTGCCGACGAAGCTGAACGCGTCCTCATAGCAGCGCTCTTTGAATTCGAAGAAGCGCCAGGCGAAGTCCAGATATTTCTTCATTCCGGTCGCCATGTACAGCCGGCACATGAGCTGCAGCGGCAGACCGACCTCCCAATACCACTGCTTCGGCTTGGTCGTGTCTATGTGTACCGCGTCCGCCTCCGGGACGATGTCGGGTGTGGCAAGCTTGCCGTAGCGGGTGGTGCGGAAGTAGAATTTGCTTTCGTCGGGCTGCTGGTTGAGCATGCTGATGGCCCACTCAGCGGCCCTCTGAGCAACGTCGAGGCGTCCGAAATAGATAGCCGATACGCCGGTCCAGCAGGTCGCCAGTGACTGCAGGTACTCGTCACCGGGACGGCACGGGAAGCCGCCGCAGGGAGCCTGGCAGGATAGCAGAAACGACATGACGGGATACGACAGATCGAACCTGCCCATGCGGTGCGCGCCCTGGAAAAACCAGGAATACTTGTAGATGTCACCGTTGTAGGCTTTCAATTCGCCGTCTGGCAGCAGCGTGTTATCTCGGACCCAATTCAGCAGCCTGTGGGCTTCGGCGAAATGGCCGGCGACGCACCACGAATAGGCCTGCTTGTGGTAGGCGTCATCAGCGTAGCCGTCCCAGATGTAGCCGCCGTCGGGCTGCTGGTAGCTCAACTGATACTCTACGGCCTGCAGTCCGGTCTCTTGATAGAGCTTGATTTTGTCTTTCATGCTTGGCCTCCTGCTTGCATAACTCCCAATGCGTCAGCCCAAATATGGCGCAATACTGCTGGAGCTTTCGTGGCTAGGTTTTCGCCATCGCCAGGAACACACCTGCCGGCAGCCGCGCACCTAACCCCGAACCGTTCCTGACCATTGCGCGTCCATAACCTGAGCGCCAATGCGATACAGGGAATACAGGGCCGTTTTGACACGTCCTTACAATAGTCGCGAGAAGCAAAAGAGGAAGGAGTTGCTGATGATGAAGCTCAACACAACCGCGAAAGCGTTGCTCATAGGCGTTGTTGCTGTGGCGTTGGTCGCCGTGGCGTACGCGGCAGTC
>JALGTY010000339.1 GCA_029821145.1 Candidatus Zipacnadia bacterium | reverse complement strand
GTCCTCCAGCCGGTGGACATTGCCTGCGATGTCACCATCGGAGTCGACTGCCGCATCGGTCCGGAGGTAGCCATTGGTGCCGGTTGTTGTATCGGCGACGGGGCTGTCGTGGAGAGGTCCATTCTCTGGTCAGAGTGCATGGTCGGGGCCGGTGCGTATTTGAGCGGCGTAATCGTGGCTTGTGGAGCCGAGGTTGCCCCGCACAGCCGCCACGCCGACGAGGTGATTGTGCTACAAGATGCGTGACGATGAACTCTTGCTGATGATACCCGGGCCGACCAACGTACCTGCTGAAGTCCGCGAGGCGATGGCTCGTCCCTGCATGTACCATCGCGGGCCGGAGTTCGCCGAGCTTATTGCCGAATGTGTCTGCGGCCTGCAGGCTCTCTTCGGCACTGCCGAGCCGGTGGTGATACTTTCGGCCTCCGGTACGGGCGGGATGGAAGCCGCGATCGCCAATCTCGTCAACAGTGGGCAGCACATGTTGGTTGTCAACACCGGCAAGTTCGGTCGGCGCATGGGGCAGATCGCCGAGTGCTGCGGTGCGAAGGTCACCTGGTGGGAGTGCCCACCCGGCGAGGTGGCCGACCCGCGCCTGCTGGAGAGGTTGCTGGACGAAAGCGACTTCGACGCTGTGGGCCTTGTCCATAATGAGACCTCCACGGGTGTGCAGCAGGACCTTGCGCGGCTTGGCGAGGTCATGGCACGCACAGGTGTTTTGACGATCGTGGATGCTATAAGCATCATCGGTGGCACGCCGATAGACATGGACGCAAACAGGCTCGGAGCCGTCGTCGGCGGCTCACAGAAGGCCCTGATGCTGCCTCCGGGTCTGTCATTTGTCGCGCTCAGTGCCGAGGCCCGGCAAAGGGCTGCGGAGTCCACCAATCCCCGCTACTATTTCGACCTCCTGCGCGCGCTTGAGGCGTTGGAAAAGGGCCAGACCCCCTACACTCCGGCCCTCAACCTCTTCGCCGGCCTGCGCGAGGCGCTACGCATCATGCACGAACAGGGCCTGCCTGACATTTTCCGCCGCCACTACTGCTTGGGGGCTGCTTGTCGTGCTGCCGTGAAGAGTATGGGCCTGCAGCTTCTGGCTGCCGATGAGCGCCATGCCAGCGATACCGTGACGGCGGTGAGGATGCCCCAGCATTTAGATAGCTCAGAACTGGTCGAGCGCATTAAGCAGAACAATAACATCCTCATCTCCGGCGGCCAGGATGAGCTCAAGGGGAAGATATTCCGCATCGGTCATCTCGGCAGTTGTGGGATTGACGAACTTGCCATGACGGTCTCGGCGGTGGCTGAGAACCTTGCAGCGATGGGGCTCAGCATGGATGCCGAGGGGGTCGCGGCCGCCGCCCGCGACGCTTATCAGACCTGTCAGGAGAACGACAATGCCTAGAATACTGGTCTGCGGTTCTCTCGCCGAAGCCGGCCTTGAGGTATTGCGCGAGGCCGGTGAGGTCATCGTTCGCACGGACCTCGATGATCAGCAGCTCCAGGAGGCTGTAGCCGAGGTTGACGCCGTGGTTGTACGCAGCGGCACGCAGGTTACTGCGTCGGTGATAGAAAGTGCCCCGAAGCTGCGGGTCATCGCGCGCGCCGGAGTGGGTGTTGACAACATAGACCTCGCCGCTGCCACCCGCTGCGGGGTGCTGGTGGTCAACTCGCCGGTCGGCAACACTCTGGCCGCCGCCGAGCACACCATCGCCCTGATGCTGGCTGCCGCCCGCCGCATTCCCCAGGCGGCAAGCTCCCTTAGTGCCGGCAAGTGGGATCGCAAGTCCTACACGGGCCGCCAGCTCTTTGACAAGACCCTTGGCCTCGTCGGCCTGGGCAAGGTCGGTGTGGAGGTGGCCAAGCGCGCGCTCGCCTTCGGCATGAACGTCGTCGCTTACGATCCCTATGTGTCGCTCCAGCAGGCCAAAGCGGTCGGCGTCACGCTGCTGGACAGCCTGCAGGATCTGGCCGCCCAAGCAGATTACCTCAGCCTCCACTGCACTCTCACTCCCGAGACCGAGTGTATGGTTGACGGCCGGCTGCTGGGCATGATGAAGCCGGAAGCGGTACTGGTCAATTGTGCCCGCGGCGGCTTGGTTGATGAGGCGGCGTTGGCGCAGGCTTTGCGTGATGGTGCCATTGACGCAGCCGCCCTCGACGTGTTTGCCCAGGAGCCGACCGATAACACAGAGCTGCTGCAACTGCCCAACCTCATAGCCACTCCGCACGTGGGCGCCTCGACTGAGGAGGCCCAGACCGGAGTGGCGGTGGATGCTGCTCGCCAGGTGGCGGATGTGTTAAGCGGGCGCATGCCCCGCTGGCCGGTCAATGCCCCGCCGCTTTCCGCCGAGGCTCTGGCGGCTGTTGAGCCCTACCTGGGCCTGGTCAGAAGCCTTGGCGTGTTGGGCCGCAGCCTGATGAGCGGCTCGCCCCGCCGCGTCGAGCTGGCCGCAGTCGCCGACCTGACATCTGAGCACATGGACTATCTGACCGGCGAGCTGGTGGTTGCTGTGCTGGGCGGCATTGTGGAGGGCACCCTGAATTTCATCAATGCAGCCACCGTCGCCCGCGAAAGAGGAATCGAGCTCGCGCAGGCGAAGATTCAACAGACAGGCGGTTACGCCAACCTGCTGCAAGTTCGAATTAACACCAGCGCCGACGAGTTGCTCATCGCCGGCGCGTTGTTGGGCGGCTCCGACATCCGCATCGTGCGCCTTGACGGATACCGCCTTGAGTTGCTTCCCAGACAGACGGCGGTGCTGATATGGAACGCGCAATCGGGCCGGCCCGGCTTTGTTGGCAAACTCGGAAGCGTCCTCGGCGCGGCTGGCATTAACATTACCGGGATACAGGTTGCTCCCGAGACCGTCGCAGGTATCGGGCTAATGGCTGTCACGGTTGCTGATACGATTACCGAGCCGGTCCGCGAGCAGATCGTGCAGTTGCCCGGCGTCGAGCGCGTGGAGATCGTGGATCTTAGCACGCATTATTCATGACCGTGGGGCAGGCTTCCAGCCTGCCGCCGTCTGGCTCGGCCTTCCAGCCCGAGTTCGTTCAAAGAGCAAGAACGGAATCAACCATGAGAATACTGATTACCAATGACGATGGAATCATGGCGCCGGGCCTAATTGCCGTGGTGCGTTCGCTGCAAGATCTGGGAGACATCACCGTTATAGCCCCTGAGACTCAGCAGAGCGCAGCGGGCCATGCCATCACTCTGCACAAGCCGCTGCGACTTGATGAAGTGGATCTCGGCTCCGGCATAACGGCCTATTCCTCCAATGGTACACCCGCCGATTGCGTCATCCTTGGCGTTCTCGGTGACCTGCCACGCCCCGATTTCGTTGTCTCTGGCATCAACGCCGGGGCCAATCTTGGAGAAGAGGTGCTCTACTCCGGCACCGTTTCAGCCGCCCTGGAAGCGGCTCTCCACGATATCCCGGCCGTGGCGCTCTCGGTCTGTTCGTATGAGAATCCCATTCTCGATGTCGCACAGCAGGTCGCGCCGCCTATCGTCAAGACCCTCTACGAGGCCCCGTTGCAGCCGGGCACGGTGCTCAATGTCAACATCCCCAACGTGCCCGCTGATGAGATCGCCGGCATTGCAGTTACCAGGCTTGGTCACCGCAAGTACGCTGACGTTGTCG